>JBGOTC010000046.1:0-12845 GCA_041476305.1 Terriglobia bacterium | reverse complement strand
CCGGCGCCGAGGCCCTTGGTGAGCTTCGCGCCCAGCTGGAGTTTCATGGGCGCCTGGGAAAGTTTGAGCGCCTGAAGGTCGGTGTTGGCGGCGATGAATTCGACGCCTTCGACCTTGGCGCGGATCATGCGGTTGACGGCGTTGCAGCCGCCGCCACCCACACCCACAACGCGGATTTTTGCTCCCTGCAGAACTTCTTCACTGAACGAAAGCCGGATTCCCGAGTCTTTCGGTGTCATGTTTTCTCCCCCTCAGTCATTGAAGTACTTGTTTTTCCGGAAAGCGCACCCGATGGGTTGGGCTCCGCGCGCAGCGCCTCCGGAATACTTCATAAGAAATCTTTTACAGATCCAAAACTAATTCCCGGCAAACATCGCCTTGAGCTTGCCCACAAATCCAGCGGGCCGCGCTGAAACCTGGCGGCGCGCTTTCACGGCGTAGAGCAAGAGACCAACGCTCGCGGAATACTCGGGCTGCGCAAATTCCTCGGGCAAGCCGCGCAACCCGCGAGGCGCGGCGATGCGCACCGGCAGCGAGAACATCCGCTCGCACAATTCCGCAAAGCCCTTCAGCCGCGCGCCTCCGCCAGTTAGGACGAGACCTGCGGGGATCAGCGAGTCCAACCCGGCGCGCTGCAATTCATCGCGCACCAGGGCGAGAAGCTCCTGCGCGCGCGGCTCGACAATGTCGCAGACCATGCGGGCGAAAACGGTGCGCGGCGGGCGGTCGCCCACGCTGCCGATTTCAATGGCCTGGTCGTCGTGGAGCAGGTCGCGCCAGGCGCAGGCATGCTCGATCTTTACGCGCTCGGCTTCGGGCACGGGCGTGCGCAGGCCGACAGCGAGGTCATTCGTGAAATGGTCGCCGCCAATGGGAACGACCGCGGCGTGGCGGGCGACTCCCGCGCCGAAGACAACAAGGTCCGTGCTTCCGCCGCCGATATCGAGCAGGCAGCAGCCGAGGTCCCGCTCGTCCTGCGTGAGGCATGCTTCCGCGGCAGCGAGAGGCTCAAGCACGGTATCGGCGACGACGACTCCCGCGCGATTCGCGGCGGTGACAAGATTCTGCGTGGCGGAGATGGCCGAAGTGACGATGTGGACATTCACCTCCAGACGCTGGCCGACCATGCCCAGGGGATCGCGGATGTTGTCCTGCGCATCGAGCAGGAATTCCTGCGGCAGAACGTGCAGGATTTCGCGATCGCCGGGGAGAGTGATGGCGCGGGCGGCGTCAATGGCGCGGCTGACGTCCTCGCGCTGAACGTCGCGGGCGCGGGGGCCAAGGGTGATGCCGCCACGGCTGTTCACGCCCTTCACGTGGCTCCCCGCAACGCCGAGGATGGCGGACTCCACAGGGACATCGGCGGAACTTTCCGCTTCTTCCACGGCGCGGCGAATGGAGCTTACTGTGGCATCCAGATTCACAATCAAGCCTTTGCGCAGCCCCTTTGATTCGGCGGCGCCGAGCGCAACAAAGCGCAGACCATCGTCCTCCAGTTCGGCCACCAGGGCGCACGTCTTCGTGCTGCCAATGTCCAGGCCAACCAGATATCGGTCCTTCTTAGGCAATCCGCCGCTCCATCTTCCTGTTTCCGCGAGAGCCCTGCATGGGCCGTGCGCGGAATTACATCTTTCACGACAAATTCTTCAGCGTGCCTTCTTCCGAATCGGCGCTTTCCTAATTGTGTGGCGAGGATTCGATGGCTTCGGTTTCGGCTGCGCCTGGGCAGACGATTCATGAACCGGCGGCAAAGGAGAGTGCGAAGGCGCCGCGGGCGTCTCCGGATTGAGCACCACTTGCTTCGAGAAGCGCAGATCCACCGAGTCCAGGCGCCCGGCTGAGGCGCGCCACTGCTCGAGGTTATCCATCAGGACGCGAAACTTTGAATCGAAATCCTTATTGCCGAAATGCACCAGCAGGGGCCCCTGATCATTGAGACTGGCGAGGCCGCCCTGGCCGAGGCCAGCGAGCGTGACGCGAACATCCGTGGCGTCGGCAAGATCCACTTCGCTGACGTTGTCCGCGGCGCCGGGCTTCACCTGGTTGAGACTGCCGAGGAGTTGCGTGTAAAGCCCCATGCGGAGTTCGCGTTGGGGCGCGGGCATGCCGTCAGGTATGCCGCTGACCACGGGAAACTGGAAATTGCCTTCGATGGGTCGGTCGAGGACAACGCCGTGACCGTCAATGAGAGCGAGGTCATTCGCGCTGCGCAAAAAGGCGACGGGAGTACGCTCGACCAGCTCGACACGGATGCGGTTGGGCCAGATACGCGAGATGATGGCGTGGTCGATCCAGGGAATCGCTTCCAACGACTTGCGGCGCTCATCGAGTGGAAGGCGAATGATGCTGCGGCCGATGTCGGAGGAAAATCTTTCAGTGATGGCCTGCCGCGCGATGTAACGGTTCCCAGTGATTTCAATCTGGTCTGTGCTCGCGAGGGTCACCCGCGGCGAAAAGAGCATAAAGCTGGCCGCTTCATAGATGACGAACCCGCTGACAATGACGATGGCGCCCACAACAATGACGCGGCGATAGACCGGCCAGGTGCGCTTGCCGAATTTGCGGCGGCGGATTTCGAGCGGCTTCTGGCGGCGCAGATACCGGGGCTCTTCGTCGCCCAGAACTTCCTGCGGAATAGTTTCGGGTTCGCTGGCCATGATCGTTTACCGAAAAACTACTTCCAGACGATGACTTCCTCCTCGAGTTCAACTCCATACTTCTCGCGGACACGCTCGCGGACATTATCGATGAGCGCAAGCATCTCCGCGGCGCTGGCGTGGCCGGCGTTGGTGAAAAAATTGGCGTGACGGTCGCTGACGCGGGCGTCGCCTACCGAAAAACCCTTGAGGCCCAGTTCATCAATCATCCGCCCGGCACTTCCGCCGGCAGGATTCTTGAAAATGCAGCCCGCGCTTTTTTGATTGAGAGGCTGGGAGGAACGGCGCTTCTCGTTGCAGATACGAATCCCACTGAGAATTTCGGAGTAAGGTTTGGAGGGTAGCTCCAGTTTCACCGCGAGCATAATATCATCGGGCGCAAAAGAAGTGTGACGATATTCGAAGCGAATCTCCGCGCCGCGCTGGGTCACCAGACTGCGGGTCCCGGCTCGGTAGAGCTCAACCTCCCGGACAAAGGAGCCGATTTTGGTTCCATAGGCGCCGGCATTCATGCGCAGAGCGCCGCCGATGGTGCCGGGGACTCCAATCAAGCCTTCCATGCCGCCGAGGTCATGCTTGGCGCAAAAGGTGACGGTGCGACCGAGGTCCGCGGCGGCGTCCACCCACGCGATGTTGCCTTCGATGCGCACTTCCGGGTCGGGCTTCACCAGGTGGAGCATGACCCAGGGCAATTCTCCATCGCGAATGAGGACGTTGCTGCCCCCGCCGAGAAATTTGTGAGCGTAGCCGCCCTCGTCAAGCAGGCGAACCAATTCAGGCAGGGACGAATGGCGGCGGATTTGGAAAATATCGGTGGTGCCGCCGATCCCGAGCGAGGTGCGGTCCGCGAGCGAGGCTCCCGGAAGGCGCTCGACATCGAGCGCGTGGAGTGCGGCGAGGATTTTCTGGTCGTCAACCTTCATTTCAACGATTCCATCAATTCAAAACCTTATTCGATCAGACCTGTGGAGACCTTCGCGCCCAGGAGAATGGCGACCTCGCCCATTACGCGTCCAACATTCCCCGCGCCGATGGTGAGGATGGCGTCTCCAGGACGCGCTTCCTTCAGCAGGTAGTCAATCCCGTCCTGCATGGAGCTGCGATAGACCACGTGCTTGTGACCGGCGTCGCGGATGGCACCCACCAGGGCCTCGGAGGTAATGCCGGAGATGGGCAGCTCGCTCGCGGCATAGATATCGGTCATGACCAGCACGTCCGCCTGATTAAAGGTGCGGCAGAACTCGTCCCACATGTGCAGCGTGCGCGAGAAGCGGTGCGGCTGGAAGAGGACCAACAGCCGGTTGAACTTGCACAGGCGCGCGGCTTCCAGCGTGGCACGGATTTCGGCGGGGTGGTGACCATAGTCATCAATCAAAGTGATGCCGTTGATGACGCCCTTGACGTCGAAGCGGCGACCCACCCCGGTGAAGCCCGCCAGACCCTCGCGAATGAGGTCGGCGGGGACATCCAGATAAAGTCCAACAGCGGCAGCCGCGGCGGCGTTGCGAACGTTGTGAATCCCCGGAGGCATGGGGAGGTGAAACATCCCCAGGTCGTCGCCGCGAAAAGTGAGACGGAAATCGCTCTTGAGACCGGAATGTTCAATATCGGAGATGACGAGATCGGCCTGACCCGAGGTGCCGTAGGAAATGATCGGCCGAGTGACCTTGGGAAGGATGGCCTGGACGTTGGGCTCATCCATGCAGAGGATGGCGGCGCCGTAAAACGGGACGCGATTCACAAACTGAGTAAAGGTCTCCTGAATTTCCTCGAGGGAGTTGTAGTGGTCGAGGTGCTCGCGGTCAATGGTTGTGACGACGGCCACGACAGGTGCGAGGAGGAGAAATGTGCGGTCACTTTCGTCGGCTTCGACCACCATATAAGCGCCGCGGCCGAGGCGTGCGGTGGTGCCGGCCTGGTTGACTCGTCCGCCGACGACAAAGGTGGGATCAAGTCCGGCGGCGGCAAGGACGGCGGCGGTCATGGAAGTTGTAGTGGTCTTGCCGTGCGCGCCGGCGACGGCGATGCCGTACTTCAGGCGCATCAGCTCGGCAAGCATTTCCGCGCGCGGGATGACCGGGATCTTCAATTTGTGCGCTTCGGCGACTTCCGGGTTGTCGCGGCGAACGGCGGAACTGACAACTATGACATGCGCGCCGGAGACGTTCTCGTCGCGATGGCCATCGTAAATTTTCGCTCCGAGATTGGCGAGACGGTCGGTGATGGGCGAAAGCTTGGTATCGGAACCGGAGACGGAATAGCCGAGCGTGAGCAAGACTTCGGCGATGCCGCTCATGCCGATGCCCCCGATGCCGACCAGATGAATGCGCTTAAAATTATGAAATGTGACGTTCATGGACGTGCCACCTGTTCGATCAATTTTACGATTTCGCGCGTTGCTTCGGGGCGCGCAAACTGGCGCGCGCGCGAGGCAAGCGCGGTGAGCTCTTCGGGCCGGGCGAGGAGCGCAAGGATTTCCTGTGCCAGCCGCGCGCCGGTCAGATTCTCCTCCGGCAGAATTCGAGCGGCGCCAGCCTGTTCGAGCGCCTGCGCGTTGCGGAGCTGATGGCTATCAGAGGCGCCCGCAAAGGGAATAAAGAGGGCGGCGCGGCCGACTGCGGCTATTTCAGCGATGGTGGTCTGCCCGGCGCGGGAGATAATGAGGTCCGCCCAGGCTAGGCGTTGCGGCATATCACTGAGGAAGGGCTGGACCTGGCCGGGGAAGTCCGCGGCCTTGTAGGCAGCCTGCACATCCTGAAATTCACGTTCACCGGTTTGGTGGACGATCAGCAGATCGTCCTTTCGCGCGGCGAGGTGCGGGAGCGCATCCTTCACGGCGCGGTTGATGGGGCGCGCGCCCTGGCTGCCGCCGGTGATCAGAATTCGAAATGGCGGTTGCGGACGCCGCGTGGGAACGAACTGGAATTCTTCACGAACGGGGCAGCCGGTAAAAAATGCCTTCTTCCCCCAACGAAGGGCAGTTTCTGCATAGCCGGTTGCGATGCGCGAAGCGAACCGCGCAAGGATGCGATTGGTGAAGCCAGGTTGGGCATTGGGCTCAAAGATGACCACGGGAACGCGCTTGAGGGCGGCGAGCATGAGGATGGGACCCGCGGCGTAGCCACCCACACCGAAAGCAGCATTGAACTTGTGGCGGCGAAGGATGGAAGCTGAATCCCAGAATCCCGGGAAGAGCATGGCGAGATGCCGCGCCAACTTGACGGCTCCCATCCCTTTCAATCCCGCGGAGCGGATGTGTTCGAGCGGAATCCCAGTCTGCGGCACCAATTTGTTTTCCAATCCGCGTTTAGTCCCGACGAACACGGCTTCCCTTCTCTCTCGAAAGGCATCCTCGTGGCGCAGCCATTCCTTCGTCACGGCCAGCGCCGGAAAAACGTGGCCGCCAGTGCCCCCTCCCGCGACGAGCAGCTTCACCATTCATGGACCAATCTTCGCGCGCTTCGCATGCGGTCAGCCTGTTTGCCGGCTGGCGTTCTGACTGATGTTCAGGAGCACGCCGGTGGCCAACAGCATCACGAGCAAACTCGAGCCGCCATAACTGATGAAGGGCAGCGGGATTCCCTTGGTCGGGAGCATCCCAATCACCACGCACAGATTGATGAGCGCCTGGCTAGTGACCATGAAAGTGATACCCAGGGCCAGAAGGCGCGCGAAGGGATCCATGGAATCCAGGGCGGCGCGGAGGCCGCGCCAACCGTAAACCGCGAACAGGCTGAGAACGATGGCTCCACCGATGAAGCCCAGCTCTTCGCAGAGGACGGCAAAGATGAAATCGGTGCTGGCTTCCGGCAGATAGAAGAGTTTCTGCCTGCTCTCCATCAAACCAACGCCGGAGAACCCCCCGGAGCCGACAGCAATGAGCGATTGAATCAACTGGAAACCCTTGCCCTGCGGATCGGAACCGGGGTGGGTGAAGGCGAGAACCCGCTCCAAGCGCCAGGGAACAAAAAGTATCAAATAAAGAACGTAGGGTGTGACGGCCGCGGCTGCCGCGGAAATGTAGCGCATGGATACGCCGGCGATGAAGAGCATGGCGAGGGCGATGAGGAAAATCTCGATGGCGGTGCCAAGGTCGGGCTGTTTGGCGATCAGCGCAACAACAACGAGGACAGGCGCGAGAGCTGGCGCGATGGTGTGGCGCAAATCGTTGACACCGAATCCGCCGGGGCGCATGCGCCGCTCGAGGAACCAGGCGAGATAGCCGATGACGGCGATCTTGGCCAGTTCCGAAGGCTGCAGGCCGATGGGGCCAAGCGAAATCCAGCGATGCGTCTCATGGCGCTTATCGAGAAAAAATACCGCAACCAACATGACGAGCACCACGAACAGCCCGCTAAAGATGATCGCGGGTTTGCGCAGCACCCGGTAATTCATGTTCATGAGCAGGAGCATCCCGCCCCCGCCGAGCGCGAGCCAGAGAAGCTGGCGCAGGAGAAAATGGTAGGCGTGGCCGAACTGGTCGCGGGCGGTAACGGCAGAGGCGCTGAAGACCATGACGGCGCCGACAAGGCAGAGCGCGAGAGTGACCAGGAAAAGCCAGCGGTCGGTTTCGAGTTTGCGGAACATTTTGGGCATGTCAGTCAGCTGGCGCGGGCCCGACCGCCGACGGCAATTTCCTCTTCAAGTATATGGACGCGCTGCTTGAAGACGCGGCCGCGGTGCTCAAAATTGTGGAACTGGTCAAAACTGGCGCAAGCGGGGGCAAGCAGGACGGTATCGCCGGGCTGCGCCAGCTCCGCGGCGCGGGTCACGGCACGTTCGATGGTCCCCACGGGCTCGATCGGCACTGCCCCGGAAATTTGTTTGGCGATTTTCTCAGTAGCGGCGCCGATGAGGAGCGCGACCCTGGCGCGCTGGCGCAGCGGATCGCGTAGAAGAGTGAAGTCACCGCCCTTGTCCTTGCCGCCGAGGATGACGATGAGATTTCCGGGAAATGCGTCAAGGGCTTTCAGCGTGGCGTCCACATTGGTGGCCTTGGAATCGTTGTAATAATTGACGCCCTTGATTTCCGCCACGAACTCGAGGCGGTGCTCGACTCCCGCAAAACTCTTGACGGCAGCGGCGATGTCCTTCGGGAGGACTCCCGCAAGAAAGGCGGCGCCCGCGGCGGCCAGCACATTTTCAACGTTGTGTTCGCCGCGGAGACCGATGTCCGCGCGCCGCAGGAGAACGGTTTCGGCGCCATCGCGGCGGAGGACAACTTGGTCATCGCGCAGGAAAATTCCACTGGCCACGCGCTTGGCGCGGCTGAACCAGAAAATCTGCGGCCGCGCGGGCGCAAATTGAGCGGCGCCGGGGTCATCGGCATTGATGATGGCCGCGTCAGTTTCGAGCTGGTTTTCAAAGAGGCGCGCTTTGGCTTTCCCGTATGCCTCGAGGGACGGGTGGCGATCCAGGTGATCCGGAGTGATGTTCAGCAGGAGGCCGATGTCCGGACGGAACTGGTCGATCAGCTCGAGCTGGAAGCTGCTGACCTCCGCAACGGTGACGGTGGCATCGCTGGTTTCCGAGACGCGGGAGATGAGGGGCGTGCCGATATTTCCAGCGATGATGGTGGGAACTCCGGCACTCTCAAAAATATGGCCGACGAGCGAAGTAGTCGTTGTCTTTCCATTCGAGCCGGTGATGGCGATGAGGCGGCCCTTGAGGAACCGTGAGGCCAGTTCGATTTCGCTCCACACGGGAATCCCCGCGGCGCGAGCGGCCACAAGATGCGGCATCTCCGCGGGAACGCCGGGGCTGGGGACGATGAGGTCCTGCGCGAGAAAAGTTTCCTGGCGATGCCCGCCCAATTCGAGGGTGACGCCCGCGGCGCGGAGCTTCGCGGCGGCCTCGGCGATGTCGCTCTCGGCGCGGCCTTCTGTGGCGGAGACGGAGGCTCCGCGCGAGGCGGAAAAAAGCGCCGTGGCGATGCCGGTGCGTGCGAGTCCAACGACCAGCACGCGCTTACCCTCGAGTTCGATACCCGGACGCACTCAGCTACCTCAGTTTCAAAGTCGTCAGCGCAAATAGAGCAAAGACCAGCGCTGCGATCCAAAAGCGCACGATCACTTTCGATTCGCTCCAACCAGAAAGCTCAAAGTGATGGTGCAAGGGCGCCATCCGGAAAATGCGTTTTCCAGTCAGGCGATAAGAAGCCACTTGCAGGATTACCGAAAGCGCCTCCAGCACGAACACGCCTCCGACGAAGAAGAGCAACACTTCCTGCTTGATGATGACGGCGATAACTCCGATGGTGCCGCCAAGCGAGAGAGAACCGACATCGCCCATGAAAATGTCCGCGGGATGCGCGTTGTGCCAGAGGAATCCGAGCGAGGCGCCGACCAGTGCTCCGCAAAAAACGGTCAACTCGCCCGCATGCGGGATGTATTGAATGTCGAGGTAGTCGGCAAACTTCGAGTTGCTGGTCAAATACGTCAGGATGGTGAGCGCGCCGGCGGCGATGATGGTGCACCCGATAGCGAGGCCATCGAGCCCGTCGGTGAGGTTCACGGCGTTCGAGGAGCCGACGACCACAAGGACGATAAAGATCAGAAAGGGCAAGAAGCCGAGCGGCCATATATAAGGATGGCCCAGGATGCTGCGAATCACGAGGTCAGGATGAAAATTCTTGAAAAACGGCATGACCAGTTCAGTGGAATAATTGCCGTGGGTGAGAAAAATAAGCAGAATGATTCCGGCCAGGAGGCCGGTCAGAACTTGAAACACGATCTTGCCACGCGCGGAGAGCCCTTTGCTGCGGCGGCGCATGACTTTTGAATAGTCGTCCACGAACCCGATGGCGGCGAAAGCAAGCATGGAGCCGAGAGTCAATAGAATGTAGGCGTTCTTCAGGTCCGCCCAGAGGAGCGTGGGCACAACCGTGGCGATGACGATGAGCACTCCGCCCATGGTCGGTGTCCCGGCCTTTGCCTTGTGACTCTGGGGGCCCTCCTCGCGGATGAACTGGCCGATCTGCATTTCGCGCAGGCGGCGAATGACCCACGGTCCAAGAACCAGGGCGATGAAGAGCGCCGTCAGACTGGCGTACGCGGTGCGGACAGTGATGTAGCGGAAGACGTTGAGCGCCTTGAAGTAGGGCCGCAGCAGCTCGTAGAAAAGGTAGTAGAGCATGTCAGTGCCGCTCCGCTGCGGACGATGATTCGGCGGCAGATCCAGTGAGCGCGTGCTTGGCGCGCAGGGCTTCGACGATGCGCTCCATGCGCACGCCGCGGGAACCTTTTACGATGACAAGGTCGCCGGGCTGGACGAGCCCGCAGATGAATTGGGCTGCGTCGTCGGAAGTGTCGAAGAATCGTGTCTGATCAGCGGAGGCTCCGGCGGCGATGGACGCGCGAATGAGCTCCGCGGCATTGCCCTGCACTCCGATAATCCAATCAATTTTCTTCGCGGCGGCGTAGCGTCCAGCTTCGCGATGCAGCTCCGGCGATGTTGGGCCGAGCTCGAGCATTTCGCCGGTGGCCAAGATGCGCCGGCGATAACCGGGCGTGGCGGCGAGCAAGTCAATCACGCTCGCGAGCGCGGTGGGACTCGAGTTGTAAGAGTCGTTGATGACCGTAAACCCTTCCTCAAATCGCAATACTTCGCCGCGCATGGCGGCGGGCGCAAGACGCGGCAAAATTTCCGCGGCTTCCCGCGCGCCAATTCCCCAAACACTCGCGGCGGCGAGAGCGGCCAGCGCATTCGCGACGTTGTGACGGCCAACGAGTGATAGCTCGAGCTTCGCTTTGCCCTCTGGCGCGACGAAAGTAAACGCGCTGCCTTCCGCGCCGCGATCCTCGATAGCTTCGGCGCGAAAGTCCGCGGCGGCCGCCATGCCGAAGGTGACGCACCGCCCCGGCGCGACTTTCGCGAACCGCGCGACACGCTCGTCATCGGCATTGAGAACGGCCACAGCGTCGCGTCCGGCCAACCCTTCGATCAGCTCACGTTCGGCGAGAGCGATCTCGTCCACGGATGCAAAGAATTCAAGATGTTCGACGGCCACTCGCGTGATGACGCCGACGTGCGGTTCGGCAATCGCGGTCAACTTCGCAAGTTCCCCGCGATGCGTCATGCCCAGCTCAACGACGGAGGCTTCATGCTCGGGCTCCAGGCGCGCGAGCGTCAGCGGCAATCCATATTCGTTGTTCAGGTTTCCTTCCGACTTCAATATGCGGAACCTCGAGGCCACAAGGGCCGCCAGAATTTCCTTCGTTGTGGTCTTGCCCACCGAGCCCGCAACAGCGGCAAGTTTTCCGCCCCATTCGCGGCGCATGGCGTGAGCCAGTTGTTGGAGCGCCGCAAGGGTGTCCTCCACGGCGAAGAGTTTTTCGCGAATCCCATCGGGAAAATCCCCGAGCCGCGCGCGGGCCACCACGCCCGCTTCGGCGCCGGAAGCAATGGCGGACGCGACGAAACTGTGTCCGTCATGACGCGGTCCGTGTATGGCGATGAACAGCTCTCCATGACCCACCGAACGAGAGTCAATCGAGACACCGGCCATCCGGGCCATGGGGTCGAGGCCCGTGGGAAGCGCAACACCCAGAGCGCGAGCCACCTGATTGTTCGTCCACCGCATAGCGTTTCGAGAGGGCTGGGCCTCACGTCTCGGTTTTCTCTCCTGAAAAAGCCTCTAAAGGTCCGCTACTTTTGCCGCCTGCCCAGTCTATTTCGTCTCCCTGCCGTACCCCCGTTCATGAAGCAACCGGCGCGCCACTTCGCGCTCGTTGAAATACACGGGGCCGTCCTTCATCACTTGATAGGTTTCGTGCCCCTTGCCGACAAGAAGCACAATGTCGCCGGACTTCGCTTCGTCGAACGCAAGGCCGATGGCGCGCTCGCGGTCGGGCTCCACGAGATATCGCGTGCGCGTGCGCTGAATCCCCACGACGGAGTCGTTGATGGTGCGCAAGGGATCTTCGCTGCGAGGATTATCCACGGTGAGGATTACGAGGTCGCTCGCGCGGCCCGCAGTTTCACCCATCACGGGGCGCTTGGTGCGGTCGCGATCGCCGCCGTTGCCGAAGAGAGTGATGAGGCGGCCTTCGGGATGCAGTTCGCGCGCGGTGGTGAGAAGTTTGCGCAGCGAATCGTCGGTGTGCGCGTAATCCACAATCACAAGAAACTCTTGGCCGCAGTCGATACGCTCGAATCGGCCGGGCACGCAGGCGAGTTCGGCAATTCCCTTCTGTATGTCGGCGCAGGAGATTCCAAACGCGAGACCTGCGCCAATGGCGGCAAGAATATTGTAAACATTGATGCGGCCCACAAGAACGGAACGGACTTCGATATTCCCTTCAGGAGTTTGCGCGGTGAATTGCAGACCGGAAAATGAAAGGTCAAATTTCCGGGTAGTGATTTGTGCTCCGTTCGTGAGGCCAAAAGTCAGCGTGCGCGCGGTGAGGCCAACCAGCTGTTTGGCGCGCGGATCATCACTGTTCAGGACGGCCACGGAAGGGGCGCTCGCGCCGGTGCCCTCAAACAGCCGGCGCTTGGCAACGAAATAATCTTCGAGATTCTTGTGATAATCGAGATGGTCGCTCGTGAGATTGGTGAAGAGCGCGACATCGAAATGGCATCCCCAGAGGCGGTCCATGGAGAGTGCGTGTGAGCTGACTTCCATCACAGCGGCTTTGCCGCCCGCATCGCGAAGCTCAGCCATGAAGCGCTGCATCTCGAATGATTCAGGAGTGGTGTTGGTGGCGTGGACTTCCGCGCGAGGAGTGCGATAGACAACCGTGCCGAAAAGGCCCGTGGTCAGCCCGGCCGCGCGGAGAATTGAATCCACAAGAAAACTGGTGGTTGTTTTTCCGCTGGTGCCGGTAATGCCGATGAGTTTCATTGCCGCGGCGGGATGGCGAAAATAATTTGCCGAGGCAATGGCCAGCGCTTTGCGCGCTTCGGGAACCTGAATCCACAAGACATCAGGAGATATGGCGCGGAGTGATTCGGCGGATTTACCAGTGCGCGCGAAGAGTGCCTTCCACTTAGTATCGCCGCCCGTTCCCTTTGGGCGCGGAAGCTCGCTCATGATGGCTGTGGCGCCACGAGCGACGGCGTCAAACACAAATAGATTTCCGTCAGTTGTTTCGCCGCGAATGGCGAAGAATGCGGAGCCGGGCGCGACCTGCTTGCTGCTGTAGGCCACTGCCGTCATTTCTCTGTCGAGCGCGCCTCCCGCCGCTG
>JBGOTC010000045.1:0-13204 GCA_041476305.1 Terriglobia bacterium | reverse complement strand
GTGCTGGTGGCCGCCGTGAAGTCCGGAGCCGGATCGCCGATCTTTGGCGCCGAACCAATGATGGGCGCGATGAGCAAAGCCAGAGCCACGACTGCAATTCCAAACACGGAACGCTTCATTTCTGTTCTCCCTCCCAAAAGGAATTTACAGCGGTTTCGCCTGGATCTTTTTTCCGTTCGGAGGCGCCAGCACGTTCGATGGGCGCATCCACAATATAGGCCGCATTTTCGGAGAGCACCAATACGCCCTTCAACCTTCGGATCGGTTTGGTGAGCAAGTTTGATTTCCGCATCGTTAGACGGCCGCCCCCTGCTCCATGAGAATACTTTTGTGGAGCGGCATTTTCAATCTGCGACTCGACAAGCGGAAAGAAAAAAACCTCCCCGGACGGCAATGCCGCAAAATCCCGATTTCCCGCCAATATTCTCAAGACGAAGGAATCCCTCGTTTCGTTAACAACGAACTTCCATTTTGCGGGAGCGCGGCGCGGCAGTCGCGCCCGTGAAGCGGAGAATATCGCTTGAACGGCCGTGTCCGTCCCCGCGGGAGCCTGCGTTCTTACAGGCAGCGTCAAAGAGAGTTGCGCTTTCCCAGGGATGCACATCTCGCGGCAAATCAGGAACCGGACTCCAGCATCCACCTTCGCAGGTTGTGCCGCAGGGAGGTTGCTTGCGGCGTGCATCTTCACCAACAACAACACTTCATCGCCATACCCAAAATCCACAACAGTCGGGGACCCGAGCTTATGCGGAACGGGCCATTCCATCTCGTCCGCGGAGATTCCCTGAGGCAATTGCCATGCGATGCGAGGCGGCTCACCCGAATCGCCGGGGTTCACCCAATATATGTGCCACCCCTTTTCAAGTTTGAAATGAAATCCAATGGTGAAGTCACTTCCGGGAACAATCCAGGAGTTTTCCGCCAGAATATCGAGACTCCCATGCGGCACCTGAGCGCTGCTGGCCGCGGGGCTCGTGAAACTAAGGATACAGAATGCGAGGAAGGCAAAACCGGAATAACGGAAGACGCGGGCAATCAGGTCAGAAGGTCGTCTCATGGCTGTTCCGCAGCGCCAACCTGCAATCTCGAATAAGACGATTCAAGAACGAGCCGGGTTACAAAGCAGCCTTGCAGTCCAGCCACCTCAACAAGCGTCACTTATTGCACGGTCATCGTCACGATGAAGTCATGGCTGATGGTGCCGGCTTTCCCTTCCACGGTGATGTTGTATGTGCCCGGAGGAGTGACGCCGCCATTCGAGTTGTTGTTGGTGCTGCAACTCGTGAAGAATGCCGCCGACAACCCCAGCAATGCGACAAGGGCCATCGCGGAGGCCCAGCTCTTCACTGCTCTCAAGAAGCCGATTTGCCGGGCATCTCTTGCACGAGAAATTGTCACTAGAGTGAGCGTCATCAGTACGAGCATGACTAGGATCAGGCGCTCCAGGCCCGGATACGGGCCAGGTCTCGAACCCGGCGGCAAGAAGGCATGAGTCGTCGAAATTGAAACATTTATGTTCGCCGAAGTAGCCGGTGTTACCGTGACCGGCGCGGAAGGAACCGTGCAGGTCGCACCGGTCGGCGCGCCGAGACAGGTCAAGGTTACAGCGATGGAGTCACTATTGGACGCGCCTCCCACGGTGGTCACTTGCAACGAGTAGCTTGCCGTGCTTCCCGCGGTCACCGTGGCCGAGGACGATCCCCCGGAGGCAACAATAATCTGGAAATCGAGTCCTGTGCCGCCCACCGGAATGGACTGCGGGCTGTTTCCAGCGCTGTCGGCAAAAGAGAGATTTGCCGAGCGTGCCCCGCCCGCGGTGGGAGTGAACGTCACGGTAACAGTGCAGTTGTTGCCCGCAAGAACGCTGGAGGGGCATGTGGTGGTGCGCGCGAAATCATTCGCATTTGTGCCCGTGAAGCTGATGCTGGAGATGTTCAGCGAGTCGGTTCCATGGTTTGTCAAGGTGACGGTTTGTCCGGCGCTGGTGGTTCCGATTTGCTGCGTGGTGAATGTCAGCGAGGTGGGCGTGAGATCGGCAGTCGCAGCGGTGCCTAAACCGAACAGCGTCGCGCTCTGCGAACCGCCAGGAGCGTTATCCGTGACGACCACATTCGCGGAGTTCGAGCCGGTCACCACCGGCCGGAAGGTCACGTTGATGGTGCAATTGCCGCCCGCGGGAACGCTTACTCCGCAAGTGTTCAATTGAGAAAAGCTCGCGGCGTTGGTTCCGGAAATCACAATACTCGTGATGGTCAACGCTATGGTCTGATTGTTCGTCAGCGTGATGGGCTGGGATGCGCTCGAAGTATTGTTGATTTGCAGCGGGAACGAGAGCCCTGTGGGCGAAAGCACAACCGCAGAAACACCGGTTCCGCTCAGGGTCACTGAATGAGGGCTGGTTGGGGAGCTATCCGCAATGCTCAGCGTGGCGCCGCGCACACCCCCCGAGGAGGGTGTGAATGTGACGTTGATGGTGCAGAATGTGCCGACCGGCAGCGAAGCGCCGCAATTGTTGGTCTGACCAAAGTCCCCGCTATTTGTGCCACTGATTGTAATGTTGAATACCGCCAACGGTGAGGCACCGGTGTTTGTGAGCGTTACGGGCTGCGAAGCGCTCGTGGTGCCAATCACCTGGTTGCTGAAGCTCAGCGCACCCGTGGAAACGCTTGCCGTGGCGATGGGTACCAGACCCGTTACATCTCGAATACGGTTGTTCGCGGAATCGGCGATGAAAATTCCACCGAGGCGGTCCAGAGCGACGTCCGAAGGAAAATCAAGTTTGGCGCTGGTGGCCGCTCCCCCGTCGCCGCTGAAGCCCGCGATGTTATTCCCAGCCACTGTCTGGATTTTTCCAGTGGAGGCAACCACTTCGCGGATCACATGATTGTTCGCGTCGGCGATAAAGACGTCGCTTGAGGCATCCACCAATACGCCCGTGGGGCCATTCAATTGCGCGGCGGTGGGAACTCCGTTATCTCCGGAGTAGCCCGGCCCGGCCACAAAGTTTCCGGCAAATGTTTGGATTTTTCCGGTGGCGAAAACCACTTCGCGGATGACGTTGTTGGCGGTGTCCGCGACAAAAATGTTCCCGAAGGAATCCACATAAACGTCGTTGGGTGAATGGAGCTGCGCGCTGGTGGGCGAACCATTGTCACCGCTATAGCCGGGTCCCGCCGCGAAGTTCCCGGCGATGGTATTGATCTTGCCGTCGGCGATGGTCACTTTGCGGATCACATGATTGCCGGTGTCCGCGATGTAGATGTTTCCCGCCGCGTCCACAAAGACGCCGGTGGGCGAATTGAGCTGGGCCTGGATGGCAAAGCCAGTGTCACCGCTGAAGCCCTGCGAAGCGTTTCCAGCCACAGTCTGGATATTGCCCGTCGCGGCGATCACCTCGCGGATTACGTGGTTCTTGGTATCCGCGATGTAGACGTTGCCGGACCCATCCACATAGACTCCCCCCGGGCCATTCAACAATGCATTGATTGCCGACCCGTTGCCACTGAAGCCTGCCTGACCACGGCCCGCGACGGTCTGGATCAGCCCCGTGGCGACCACCACTTTGCGAACGACGTTGTTGCTGGTGTCCGCGATGAAAATGTTTCCGGTGTTGTCCACCGCCACGCTGGCGGGCAAGTTCAACGCGGCGTTCAGCGCGGCAAATCCGTCACCGCTCAATCCAACAGTGCCGTTTCCGCCGAAGATGTGGATCGCGCCGTTCAGCGCAGCCACTTCGCGCACAAAACTGTTACCGGTGTCGGCGATGAAAATGTTTCCAGTGGTATCCACGGAGACGCCGCGTGGAGAGGTCAGCTCGGCGAATATGGCGGGGCCGCCATCCCCAGTAAACCCGGGAAGCCCGTTTCCTGCTACGGCATTAATCTTCAAATTGATGGACAGCACTTTGCGAATAATGTGGTTGTTGGTGTCCGCAAGATAGAGCGCGCCAGAGGCGTCGGCAAATGAGCCGGTGGCATAGACAGCCGAGGGGCCATTTAGTTGCGCGGCGGTTGCGAGGCCGCCGTCGCCCGCAACGCCGGGCACACCGGTCCCCGCGAAGGTCTGAATTTTCCCGGTGGCGAAAACGACTTCTCGGATGCGGTTATTGTTGTGGTCGGCGATGAAGATGTTGCCCGCCGTATCGAGCGTGACGCCGAGCGGATTGTTCAGCTGCGCGGCGGTCGGCACGCCATTGTCACCGCTGAATCCCGGGCCCGCCAAAAAATTTCCCGCGATGGTCTGAATCTTGGTGGTCGCAGCAACCACTTCGCGGATGACATTGTTGCCGCTATCGGCGATATAGATGTTGTTCGACGAATCGACGAATACGCCGTTGGGATTATTCAGCTGCGCCGCGGTGGGCGAGCCGTTGTCGCCGCTGTAACCCGGGCCCGCGGCGTTGTTCCCCGCCACGGTCTGAATAAATCCATTCGAGGCCAACACTTCACGGATGACGTTGTTCCCGCTATCGGCGATGAAAAGATTTCCAGTGCCATCGATGGCCAGGCCAGAAGGTGTGAAGAGCTGCGCATTGACGGCCGCGGCCCCGTCGCCGGCATACCCCGGTGAGCCGTTGCCCGCAAAAACCGTAAGCGTTCCCGAGGTGGATATTTTGTAAACGCGATTGGAATGAGCATCCGCGACATAAACATTTCCAGTGGAATCCTGCACCGTCGCCAGTGGAGTTCCAATGCTAGAAGACAACGCGGGAATGTTGTTGGGGCCGCCACCGGCCACGGTGGCAATTGTGGATTGGGCCTGCGCCGCCGCGGGAGCGAACGCCAGTAAGAGTAAGAGAGGCAACCTGCGCATGATTACCTGGCCTCCGCATTGACGGCGGGCGAAAGCGCAACCGTCCTCGAGATTTGCGCCCCGTCCTGCGTTTTGAGCTTGAGCGCCAGGATGGGCCTCTCGCCCCCCAGCCAGAGTTTGTATTCCGCCTGTGAAATGGTCACTGTAGCCATGAACTCAGCGTTTCCGCCGGCGGGAATCCTGAAGGTCGCTGCAATTTCCTCCGAGGTGCCGGAGAGCAGGCTGCGCAGGGCCACGCCCGCGCTATCGAGAGGAGAATCAGCGGTGCTGGTCAGAGTAATCCGTAGGGTTACCGCGATGTCCTGCCCGCGATCGTTCGTCTGCTGAACCGAATATTTGCCGGAAACTTCGTTTCCGCCCGCGGGAAGCGCTGCAGAGACGAAAGCAAACGACAGTAAACAGGCTCCCACTACCCCCATCCGCCTTACTTTGCTCATCAATTTCATTCATTACCCCACGCGGTATTCGCGGAAAATTCCCCGGCGCATTCCCAGCCTTCGGCGCACAGCAATCGTAACAGTGCACCCCATAGACGCTTGACAGGCCGGCAGAGCGAGCAGCGTGCCGAAGAGTCCTACATTCTAGCAGACAAGACACTTCCTGGCACTCTGCAGAAACACAACAGCCCGGTGAGGGGCCGCGGGGCCTCGCCCTCAAGATCAATCGAATCTATGCGATGTTCAGCGAAGGAAAAGCGTTGCCTATGGTTGTCGACCTCAGGGGCAGGTGGGCCAGAGTAGCCCTGCAGGGGCGAGTCCCGGGAGCAAGGCTTTCCGCCAGACCGGGCTGGGCGCTACAGTTCTTGCAGCACGTCCGCGAGCCGGTCAATTTCATTGGAGGTCGAATAGAGATAACAGGAGGCGCGCACAGCTTCTTCGGTTCCCAAACGTTTCAGTAGGGGCAATGCCGCCAGGTCTCCGGCGCGAACCGCGATCCCTTCCAGATCCAGGGCATGCATCACATCCGCGGCCTTGTGGTTTTCGAGCACGAAGGAAAACACGGAGACGCGATCGGCAGGAGCTTTGGGGCCGAGGATCCTGAGACCTTTCACTTCCGCCAGGCGCCCGAGAGCATGCCGCGTCAGCTCCCCGTCGTGACGGCGAATTTCCGCCCGATCCAGCGATTCCATGAACTTGATCGCAGCGGCAAGCCCGACGGCTCCCGCCGCGTTGGGCGAGCCCGCATTGAATTTCATTCCGCCCTCCTCAAAATGTGTTGGAGTGGAATGAATGTCCACGCTGTGGACCATCACGCTGCCCGATTGATAAGGCGGCATGGCATCGAGGAGATCTTTTTTCGCCCACAGCACGCCGATTCCCATGGGGCCCATGATCTTGTGGCCGGAGCAGGCGAAGAAATCACATCCAAGCGCGCGAACGTCAATCGGCACGTGAGGAGTGGATTGCGCGCCATCCACAAAGGCGAGCGCACCGCCGCGATGAGCGATGTCGCAAATCTCTCGCACGGGATTGATGAGACCGAGCACGTTTGAGGCATGGCTGAAGGCGACAAGTCTAGTGCGGGGCGTGATGAGGTCTTCCAACTGGTCAATTCGCAGATGACCTTCATCATCAATATCCATGAAACGCAGATGCGCGCCGGTGCGCTGGGCGAGAAGTTGCCAGGGGACAAGGTTCGAGTAGTGCTCCGCGACCGTTAAGATGATTTCATCCCCAGCGTGGATGTTGGCTCCGCCCCAGGACGACGCAACGAGATTGATGGCTTCCGTTGTCCCATGCGTCCAAACAATCTCTTCCGGGCCGGCGGCGTTTAGGAACCGCGCAACGGTTTTCCGGGCGTCCGCGTAAAGTGCCGCGCTGCGCCGCGCGAGCGTGTGCATGCTCGCGGAGGGATTCGCGTTGTCCATGCGATAAAAATCCGTCATGGCCTGGATCACCGCCAGCGGACGCTGCGTGGTAGCGGCGTTATCAAGGAATACCAAATCATGTCCGTTCACTTTTTGGGCGAGCGCCGGGAAATGCTCGCGGAGACTTTGTGGATTCACCTTGGTCTGGTTCAGCATTGCGTTTCCGATCGTTTGGTTCGCGCCCGGAAATGGGTGCATTGCGGCGACCAGTCCGGCGCTCGCCGCCGATCGCAGGAAATCCCGTCTGTCAGGATTTTTTCTCATCATGCCAACCCCAGGTAGGATCCGCCTTTTCTTCGCGCACCTTTGCCGCCGGCTAATCTTGCCGCGACGGGATGATGCGTGAACGAGCGGTGAAGCGCTTCAAACATCTCCATCCCTCTTTCGAGCAGCTCTTCGTCCTTCGCATGCAATTGCCGAAGCCCTTCGACCAATCTGCCCACCACGGCTTCTTCCGGGACATGATATTGCTCGTCCTTCAAGTCCAGGTTGTGCACAATCTGGCCGATGCGCTCGATCGCGGCGCCTCGAATCTGAAAAGTCCGCGCCAGCGTTTCAAACGTGCAGTGATTCCCCTGATGGCCAAAGGTGACGCCATACATGTCGAATGGCACGGCCCCCGCAACTTCATCGGCTTTTTGCGCGAAGGCGAATTTTGCCCGGGGGTCAATGAAATTTCGGATGAGCCACGCGGAGGACATGCGGTCGATACCCGGACGTGGGCGCGTAACCCAGGTCTTCAAGTTAAATTTTTCAGGCATTGGCATCACTCCTTGTTTTGAATTGGGCTTGGACGCCGCTTGAACCCGCGCGAGCTTCCGGTCAATCTCTTCCAGGAGCGCGCCGGCTGCATTCCGTCCAGCGGCAGGAAAGAAATCAATCGCAAGAATTCTTTCCCAGCGGTCGCGCAGGACACGGGCCTCGCGGACGCCGCCTTTCCGAAAGACAGCGATGTCTCGGGCCGTCTTCAGCCTCTTCAAGATGGCTCCGGCCTCGCGTGCAAGCGCGGCATACTCCGATTGCCTCGCGGCCTGAAATGCGCCGATGATTTCTTTTTCAGTGGCGAGATCCATCGTCTCGGAGAGCAAAATGTTGGCCTGCCCCTTCATGGCGATGACCTCCGTCTTGATCCACTCCAGATCTTCTCTGGTCTGCGGGGAATTCGGCAGCACGTACGCAGAATTTTTGAGGCTCACAGCGCCCACATCCTGCAGGCGCCTCCAGGTCCGGACGCGCACGCGGGAGGGACTCGCGGGAAGCTGATACACGAGGAGCAGCCAAGAAGACGGGCTGGTCCGCCCCCGATTCACTGTCCCGCCTGAGTCAATTCGGATCGGCTTGTGCTTGATCATTGTATCCGCAGCACCATATGTATGTAACAACTGTTACATAATATTGTCAAGGGAAACTTTTTGGCCAAGATATCGTTCGGCTTTGCGCGAATCAATCCGGGAAATGTTGACACTGGGTCGGCGGAAAAACTGGAGGCGCGGGTGGGATTTGAACCCACGAATGGAGGTTTTGCAGACCTCTCCCTTAGACCACTTGGGCACCGCGCCCCTAACCAGCGTTCCTGAAAGTATAGCGGAATCCGCGGACGCTGCGAAGTGCGCAGTCCAGCCGCGCGTGACTTCCCTCATGGAACCGCAGACAATTGCCTCCCCCTCAGCTACAATTGCGCGGTTCTCAAATTGCGGAGGAGCATCCAGATGATTTCTCTTGGCAAGAGATCAGCTTACGGAACGCGCGGAGCGGGCCGCAGGATTTTCCGTCTCAATTCCCTTCTCACTCTCGCCCTCGTCTTCTGTGCGGCGATTCTCTTCGCCCAGCCGCGGAATTCCGGCGCCGGAGACCCTCTTCCTACACGATTTGCGGTGACTTTCGATCCCAAGCTGGGCACAAGTCCAATCGACGGCCGCGTGTACGTCGCCATTTCGACGCAAGCCCAGGGCGAACCCCGTTTCCAGGTCAGCGAGTCGGAATTTCAATCGCAGCAACTCTTCGGCGTGGACGTGAACGGCTTCATGGCGGGGCAGGTTGTCACCTTTGATGACGCCACGCTCGGCTACCCCACGCGATCTTTCAAAGACCTTCCCGCGGGTGATTACTACGTTCAAGGAGTCCTGAACAAATACACGACGTTTCATCTTTCCAACGGTCACACCGTGAAGTTGCCTATGGATGAGGGCGAGGGCCAGCATTGGAACTCGAAGCCCGGCAATTTCTTCAGCAAGCCCGAGAAAATCCACATCGATCCCTCCGCACTGGCAAGCAGTATCTCGATTCACCTTACGGAAGTGATTCCGCCAATCCCGCCCGTGCAGGACACCGAATACGTGAAGCACCTGCGGTTTCAGAGCGACCTGCTCACCAAGTTTTATGGCCGCCCCACATTTCTCGGCGCCATTGTCGTGCTGCCCGAAGGCTGGCAGACGCATCCCAACGCGCGCTATCCCCTGCTCGTCAACCAGGGGCACTTCCAGCGCGACTACTCCTTCCGCACCACGCCCCCGACGCCTGACATGCAGGGCTTCGCATTGGAGCGCGCGCAGACCAGTTACCAGTTCTATCAGGACTGGAGCACCGGAAAACTGCCGCGCATGCTCATCCTGATTATTCAGCACGCCAATCCTTACTATGACGATTCCTACGCCGTGAATTCCGCAAACGTCGGCCCCTACGGCGACGCCATCAACAACGAGTTGATCCCCTATATCGAAAAGCAATTCCGCGGCATCGGCCAGGGCTGGGCGCGAGGACTCTACGGCGGCTCGACAGGAGGATGGGAAACTCTGGCGTCACAGGTTTTCTATCCCGACAATTACAACGGCGCGTGGACGGCTTGCCCCGACCCCGTTGATTTTCACGCCTACCAGTCTGTGAACATTTATGACGACAAGAACGCTTACTGGCAGGTGGGCCCGTTTGGGCGCGTGCCGCGCCCGGACATGCGCTCCACGGACGGGATGACGCAAGCCACGAATGAAGGTGCGAACCGCTACGAGTTGGTGCTCGGCACGAACAGCCGCAGCGGCGAACAGTGGAACATCTGGCAGGCGGTGTTCAGCCCCGTCGGTGACGATGGCTACCCCAAGCCCATTTGGGATCCCAACACAGGCGTGATTGATAAGTCCGTCGCGGAATACTGGAAGCAGCACTATGACCTGAACGCCATCATGCAGCAGGATTGGCCAACGCTCGGGCCAAAGCTGGTCGGAAAAATCCACGTGAGCGTGGGGACCGCGGACACTTATTTTCTGGATAACGCCGTGCGGCTGCTGCAGGCCTCTCTCGAAAAAACAACCAATCCTCATTACACGGGAGATTTCGACTACGGCGCAGGACAACCGCACTGTTACACCGGGCCGCCGGGAGCAACCGCGCGCGCCGGAGGGCTGACGTTCACTCAGCGCGTTCTCAAAGCCGCCGAAGAGCAAATGCTGAAGACCGCTCCGGCAGGGGCGGATACGAAGAGCTGGCGCTACTAGGGAACTACTTGGGAGTTCCCGCCGTCACCTGGGCTTCGCGGAGGAAGCGCGCGGACTCTTCCGGCGGCGTGGGACAAATGTAAAACCCGCTGCCCCACTCGAATCCCGCAACTTTCGTGAGCTTGGGCATCAATTCGATGTGCCAGTGATAGTGCGCGTTCACTTCCTCGCCGATGGGCGAAGTGTGGATCATCAGGTTGTAGGCGGGGTTGTTGAGGACATTATCCAAACGCATCAGGCAATCCTTCAGGGCGGGCGCCAGCGCGCCGAAAACAGAATTCTGGTTGTTCTCAAATGACGAGCTGTGCAGTTTGGGCAGGATGCACAATTCAAACGGGAACCGCGGGGCATAGGGAGCGAGAGCGATGAACTCCGGCGTCTCCAGGATGACGCGCACGCCCTCTTCACGCTCCTGGCGGATCATGTCGCAGAAAATGCAGCGTTCTTTTTCCTCGTAGTAGCGGCGCGCGTTGTCCACTTCCTCGCGCACACGTTTGGGAACGATGGGCAGCGCGATCAACTGGGAATGGGTGTGCTCTAGCGACGCGCCCGCGGCATCGCCGTGGTTCTTAAATATCAGGATGTATCGGAAGCGCTTGTCATTTTTCAGATCGAGCATTCGATCGCGCAGCGCGAACAGAACATCCTCAATGGCCTTTTCGCTCAGCCGGGCAAGTGTTGACTGATGGTCCGGCGTCTCGATGATCACTTCGTGCGCGCCGATCCCATTCATGCGGTCAAACAATCCTTCGCCCGAGCGGTCCAATTCCCCTTCGATGCCCAGCGCGGGGAATTTATTGGGAACCACGCGCACTGTCCACCCCGGCGAGTTCGCGCCCGAGCCATTGCGTCCATAGGCCAGGAGTTCCGGCGGAGTCTTATCCTCGTTGCCATAGCAGAAGGGGCAGAAGCCCTTGCCGTGGATCTCCACGCTTTCGCGCACGAAATCCGATGGCCGCTTGGCGCGGTCGGTGGAGATGATCACCCAACGATTGGTGATCGGGTCTTTGCGCAGCTCAGGCAATCCATCCTCCCAGCGTCACAATATTTTCGCGTGAAGAATCATGCGGGCGTGTGAATTCTCCACCGCTCTCATTGTATGCAGCGAACGCTTGCAACGCAACGCACCTTGCGAGGCGCGTCCCCTAAAAATTAGCTTTGCGGATCTCTCCGGCGGAGGCTCCGAAGCAATCCTTGTGCAGCCGCACGCGCGGACTTTTTCCGGGATACGACTCAATGGCCAGTACGTCAAACCGGCACGCCGCTTCCTTGATGCGCCACTCATTCAGAAACTGCCGGGCCATGCGCACCAGCTTGCGTTGCTTCTCGGGAGTGACCGCGTCTTCCGGCAGCACGCGGGTGCCGGGCTTCTCTGACGAATACGCGCGTGTTTTCACTTCGACGAAGGCCAACACCTCGCCGTCGTACCCAACCAGGTCCAGCTCACCTTTGACGCCCGGGGCCATGTAATTGCGCGAAATGATGGTGTAGCCATGGCGCCGGAGATACCAGTAGGCAAAGGTTTCGCCGCGGACTCCTGTGCGGCGCGCGGCGTCTTTGGCCGCGTGCTTCGCGGTCTCCCCGCCGGGATCCGCGCCGGCGTTCTCGGCCAGCCCGTTCCGCGCGGCCCAGTTCACCAGGCCAAACACAACTCGCGCCACGATTTGCATCGCCCTGCCATTCTAGAACAACGCGGTCCTAAACAGTCTTTTCCACTTCCGCGATGCATGCCTCGAGAGTCTTCGCCGCGAACTCCGCCTGTTCCTCGTCAATCAACAGCGGCGGAGCGATGCGCACGGTGTTTTCCCCCGCGCCGAGGAGCAGCAGTCCTTTCGTGAACGCCAGGTCCACGACCTTGTCGCGCAAATCGTGGGCGCGCGCTTTCGTTTTCTTGTCCAGCACCAGCTCGACGCCGATCATCAGTCCCTTGCCGCGCACGTCGCCGACAAGCTTGTGCTTGGCGGGCCAGTCCGCCATGCGTTTCATGAGGAAATCGCCCATGCGCGCGGCGTTAGCCATATAGCCGCCCTCGATCAGCTTCAGCGTGGCCAGCGCCGCCGCTATGCATACGGGGTTTCCGCCGAAAGTGGAGGCGTGCGCGCCGGGTTTCCAATCCATCAAGCTCGCGCGTGCGATGACAGCGGAAAGCGGCATGCCGCTGGCGATGCCTTTGGCCACGCAAATCAGATCGGGCTCCAGCCCCACGTGGTTCCCCGCCCACCATTTTCCCGAGCGGCCCATGCCGCACTGCACTTCATCGGCGATCAGCAGGATGCCGTGCTTGCGCGCGATGCTTTGCAGCCCCAACAGAAAATCAGCCGGGGCGGGAATGTAGCCGCCTTCGCCCTGAATGGGCTCGACAAAGATTCCCGCAATGTCGCCGGGATCCACGAGCCGCTTGAACAGTTCGTTCTCAATAAAGGAAAGACAATCCG
Organism: Terriglobia bacterium; assembly: GCA_041476305.1. Classification (GTDB taxonomy): domain Bacteria; phylum Acidobacteriota; class Terriglobia; order Acidiferrales; family UBA7541; genus DASTCZ01. Next base: position 602 of record JBGOTC010000045.1, on the reverse strand, counting down.
CGCCGCTCACTCCGCGGTATGCGTCAGGATAGGGCGCGTGGAACACGCCGGGGATCAGCGAGCCGAATCCCTTCCGCTGCACGGACTTCGACGCCGTCAGCGAAAGCGCGCCCATGGTGCGCCCATGGAAGCAGCCATAGAACGCGATGAATTTCTCGCGCCGCGTGTGATAGCGCGCAAGCTTCATGGCCGCCTCAATCGCTTCCGCGCCGGAATTGCCGAAATAAACTTTCTTCGCCTCGGAGCCGGGCGCGATGGCGGCGAGCTTCTGCGCTAGCTCCACCATGTTGGGGATGTAAAAATCCGTCCCTGAAATGTGGATCAACTCGGCGGCCTGCTTCTGGATGGCGGCCACAACATCGGGATGGCAGTGTCCCGTGGCCACCACGGCGATGCCCGCGGCGAAATCGAGGAACACGTTGCCGTCCACGTCTTCCACCGTCGCGCCGCGGCCGGTCTTCACCACCAGCGGATAACCGCGCGTGTACGATGGCGAAATAAACTCATCATCCAGCTTCAAGGTCTTTTTCGCGTTCGGGCCAGGTAGCGCCGTCACCAGGTGTGGAAGCTTCGCAATCGTTTCTGTCGGCATCGTCGTCTCC
>JBGOTC010000044.1:0-13462 GCA_041476305.1 Terriglobia bacterium | reverse complement strand
GCGGGTCGCGCGCGGAAACCCCAATCATTCGAGAAGCCATGGCGTTCCCGGCTGTTGCGCGTGCCGACAAAAACTTGTCGAATTGGGGCAATAAAACCCAATTCGCACTTTCAAACAATCCGGCGAAGAGCGCGGCATTCAGCAACAACGCCGCGGTCATGCGCCTCCGTGAGCCCAATGCCGCGATGAGCGCGCCGACGAATCCCGCGGCGATGAACCAATAGCGGAGCTCCGTGTGGCTCGCCAGCGGGAAGCCCGCGGGCTCCCGGCTGACCCAGAATGCGGCGCCTGCGGCGAGGGCGATCCATGTCGCACCGAGGCCCATGGCCACGCCGCGGCCTGATTCGTTGCGTCGCCGAATCATGCGCGCTGCCGCTTCCGCCAGCAAAATCAGCATCGGCGGTACAGCGGGCAAAATATAGCCGGGAAGTTTTGATTTGGACGCGCTGAAAAAAATCACCGTGAAAGCCGCCCAACAACCAAAGTAAAGTCCCGGCCGCGTCTTCCAGTCGCGCGCGCGCCAGGCCGCCCGGGCGTCTCCTGCGAGAGCGAAAACCAAGGCGCTCCACGGCAGAATGGTCAGGACCATGATGGGCAGGAAAAACCAGAAAGGCTGCACGTGATGGAAAACAGGAGTCACAAACCTCTCGAAGTTGTGAAGCAGAAAAAAATTTCGCAGGAAATCCGGATTCCGCGCGGCGCACATCGCATACCACGGCACGGCGGTCAAAAGGAAAGCAAGGATAGCGAGCGGGCTCGCCACGCGGAAGGCGCGCTTCCATTGCCCCGCCAGGAGCGCCCAGAGGAAAATGGCTCCGCCCGCGAGCACAATCGCCGCGGGGCCCTTGGCCAGCGCCGCGGCACCCAGAAAAAACCCGAAGCCCAGGCGATGCCACAGGCTTGGCTTTTCCGCAATGGCGAGTTCGGCCCCCAGGACCATCACGGCGGCGAGTGTTCCCGTAAAAAGCATGTCGGGTGTCGCCGCGCGCGCAAAGGCAACGGTCGCGACAGAACTTGGCAGAAACAAGAGGACGAGCACGGTTGTCGCGGCGCCATAAAGACGCATGGCTGCCCAGGCCAGAGCCGCCGCGGCGAGCAAGGCCGCCAGCGCGGAGGGCAGCCGCGCCGCGTAGTCGTTTTCTCCGAATAATTTGAAGGAGAGCCCGGCGGTCCAGTAGTAGAGGACGGGCTTCTCAAACCATGGCTCGCCATTCAGGCGGGGAGTGACCCATTCTCCCGATCTCTCCATTGCACGTGCAATCGAAGCGTATCGAGGTTCGTCGGGCCCAACCAATCCGATTGCGTTCAACCTGCTGATGTAGCCGATGAAACTGACCAGAGTCAACGCGATCAGCAGCCAGCTGGAGATCATGACGGGGGCTCTGGTCCCGGGTTGCGGCCGGATTTGGGGGTCTGCGCCCAAGCGGGCGAGTTTAGCATCGGCAGCACCCCGCGTCAGCACTGCATCTCATGGGCATTGAGGCGGCGCTGGCGGGGGCGGCTGCTGTTCTGCATAATGTCGGCGATGACCCGGGTGCGCGAATGGTTGGAATATGCCGCGTTGTGGATGGTGCTCAAGTTCGCGGGAGCATTGCCGCGGAATGCGGCGCGGACATTCGGGGTGTGTCTCTCTTCCGTGCTTTTCGCATTGCGGCCAAGGGTGCGCCGGATCGCGATGTTCAATCTCCAACTCGCGTTTCCCGATTGGAGCGATGCCAAACGGAAGAGCGTCATTCGCGGAATGGTGCGCCAGCTTGGATGGATGGCCGGTGAGTTCTCCCAATTTCCGAAATACACGCGTGGAGTCAATGCCCGCGAAAGGCTGGAGCAGGTTGTTGTGCTGGACGGCCTCGAGAATTTTCTGGCGGGGGAGCGCGAGGGCAAGGGCGTCCTCTTCCTGACCGGCCACCTCGGCGCATGGGAGCTGGCGCCATTCGCGCAGGCGCTGTACGGGCACCCGCTGCATTTTCTCGTGCGCCCGGTGAACAACGCCCTCGTGGACGCGCTGGTGAATTTCTATCGGACCCTTTCGGGGAACAAGCCGATCGAAAAGAACCAGTCCGCCCGCGCGGTGCTGCGTATTCTGGGCGAGGGAGGAACTGTCGGCATCCTCGCGGACCAGAATACGAACATGGAAGAAGGAGTGTTCGTGAATTTTTTCGGCATCCCAGCCTGCACCACCACGGGAATCGCGCGTATCGCGGTGCACACCGGCGCCGCCGTTGTTCCGGGGTACATTTTCTGGGATGTGAAGGCCGGAAAATACAGGCTGCGGCTGGCTCCGCCTGTGGAGCTGGTCCGAAGCGGAGATTTGGAACGTGACGTCCTTGAAAACACCGCCAAGTTTACCCGAATCGTAGAAGAATTCATCCGGCAATATCCGGACCAGTGGATCTGGGTCCACAAGAGATGGAAGACAAGGCCGGCGGGAGAGAAATCGATTTATCCGTTTTAGCGAGGCAAGACTCAGTCACGGAAATTCCAGGCGAAAGAAGGAGCACAAATGTCACGCACCTCAAAGGAACTGGCCGATTACGTTGGAGCGCAACTCGAAGGCGATGGCAACCTTCAGATATCAGGTTGCGCCTCCGCTGCCAGCGCGCGCGCCGGCGACGTCATTTTTGTCGAGGGCGCGAAACACCTGGAAGAGGCCGCGCGCTCGGCGGCTTCCTGCGTGATCCTCGCCCCCGGAATCGCTTTGGCCGGGAAGACGATCCTGCGTGCCGCGAATCCGCGTCTCGCGTTCGCGAAAATCCTGGCGTGGATGTTCCCGGCGCAGCGAATCGTCAACGGCATTCATCCCACGGCCGTGATCGCGGCGACAGCAAGGCTGGCGGATGGAGTGGGGATTGGGCCTTGCGCAGTGATAGAGGATGGCGTGGAAATTGGAGCCGGGTGTGAAATCGGCGCGCATAGTTTTCTCGGGCATGGCGCGCATCTTGGTGCGGCGTGCCGGCTTTACCCGCGCGTAACAATCTATGCGCGTGTTCGATTGGGTTCGCGCGTCATTCTGCATTCCGGCGCGGTGATTGGTTCCGACGGATTCGGATTTGTTCCGACGGATGAGGGCTACTTCAAGTTTCCACAAATTGGAACGGTTGAAATTGGTGACGATGTCGAGATTGGCGCGAACACGACGATTGATCGCGGCGCGCTCGATGCTACGCGCCTCGGCCGCGGAGTGAAAATAGATAACCTCGTACACATCGGTCACAACGTCGAGATCGGTGAAAACACCGCTGTCGCGGCGCAGACCGGAATGGCGGGGTCGACCATTGTAGGGCGCAATGCCATGATCGGCGGACAAGTGGGAATCGGCGGCCACTGCCGCATTGAAGATGGCGCCATCCTGGGCTCAGGAGCCGGAGTTCTGCCCGGCAAGATCTTGCGCGGCGGCGTACCCATGTGGGGAATTCCAGCGCGTCCTCTGGACGAATATAAGGAGATTAACGCGTGGTTCAGCCGGCTTCCTGAGTTGGGAGAGAGGCTTAGGCAACTGGAAGAAGCCGTACATCGCAAGTAGATCAGGGTAAGAAACCTCACCAATCGGCCAGTTCTTTGTTGACCGGGCCCTAAAAGCCTAAGATAATGCATGAGTTGGGTCCTACATCTTCCCACGGGGGCGAATGCTGTTCGTCCGTCTGCACAGGATCGGTGTAGGCGTGGAATCGCGCTAACCCTTTTGGAATGAGGGTGTTTTGGTAGGAAGGCCCAATGCAATCGTTGGCTCCCGGAGCCTGGCGTCAAGACAGGCAGCGCGGAACAGAGCAGAATTACACGAAATCGATGGCAACTGGAACAAGCATAGGTTGGGAAGGCGGAGCGAAACCCGCGCCGCGTCCGGCACCGGCTGAGACGTTTGAGCGGAGGCTCGCGCTGGCTGTTGAGCGCGGGGCGCAGCATCTGCTCTCTCTCCAGGCGGCAGATGGCTTCTGGATGGGAGAACTCGAAGCCGATACGACGCTCGAGTCGGATTACATTTACTACCTCCACGTTTTGGGCAAGGCCGATCCGGCCCGCATCTCCAAGCTTGCAAATTACGTTCGTCAACGTCAGCTGAATGATGGCGGCTGGGCCATCTATGTGGGCGGGCCTTCGGAGTTGAACGCGACGGTGAAGGCCTACTTCGCGCTGAAGCTTGCGGGAGATTCGCCGGAAGCCCCGCACATGCTGCGGGCGAAGGAACGCGCGCATGCCTTGGGGGGATTGGAAGCGACAAATTCCTATACAAGATTCTATCTCGCGTTGGTCGGAGCCGTAGGCTGGGAATTGGTTCCGGCCGTGCCGCCGGAGCTGATGCTGTTTCCCAATTGGTTCACGATCAACATTTACGAAATGTCGTCGTGGACGCGGGGAATCGTAATTCCGCTGGCGATCCTCTACTCACTGAAGCCGCGATGGACACTGGCGGTTGACGTGAATGTCGATGAGCTTTTCCTGACATCGAGTCACCACGCAAAAGCGTTTGAGTGGGATCAGCAATTTTTTACTTGGCGCAATGTTTTTCTCGCCGTGGATCGCGTTTACAAGGTTTATGACCGCCTTCCCTGGAAGCCCTTGCGCGGCCGCGCTGTGAAGCATGCCCGCACGTGGCTGCTGGAGCATCTGGAGAATTCCGAGGGCCTCGCGGCAATTTATCCCGCGATGATGAACGCCATTCTGGCGCTGGTGGCCATGGGCCATTCACCGGAGGATCCCATCACGGCGCGGGAAATTGCGGAGCTGGGGCGGTTTGAAATCGAAGAGAAGGACGCGATTCGCCTGCAACCCTGCATGTCACCGGTTTGGGACACGGCGATCGCCATCGTTTCGCTGGCGGAAGCGGGCGTCTCTCCCGACGATCCGGCCATGGTGCGCGCGGCGGGCTGGTTGTTGGATCGCCAGATTTTTTCAAAGGGCGATTGGCAGGTGAAAAATCGAAACACAGAGCCCGGCGGCTGGGCCTTCGAATTCCGCAACGACTGGTATCCCGATGTGGACGATACCGCTTTCGTCCTGATGGCGCTGCAGCGCGTGAATTATCCGGACCGCGAGCGCATGCAGACGGCGATGCGCAAAGGCATGGCGTGGCTTCTGAGCATGCAGAATCACGATGGCGGGTGGGGCGCATTCGACCGCGACAACGACAAGTGGTTCCTGACGAAGATTCCCTTCGCCGATCACAATGCGATGATTGACCCGGCGACGGCTGACGTAACCGCCCGAGTGATGGAATGTCTCGGGCGCAACGGCTGGACCGGGGCTCATCCCGTCATGCAGCGCGGCGAAGAGTTCTTGAAGCGCGACCAGGCCGCGGACGGCTCGTGGTATGGACGCTGGGGCGTGAATTACGTTTATGGCACTGGCGGTGTATTGCGCGCTCTGGAAGCCGCTGGACTTGTCGCGCGCGACTATGTTCGCCGAGCCTCCGATTGGCTCCGCTCCGTGCAGAATCCAGACGGCGGCTATGGCGAATCCATTGCCTCTTATGATGATGAGTCCCAGAAGGCCAAGGGAGTGAGTACGCCCTCGCAAACCGCATGGGGCCTGATCGGTCTCCTGGCCGCGGGCGAGCAAGGCAGCCCCAGTTCCACCCGCGCAGTGGAGTACTTGCTGACTCACCAGAACTCAGATGGATCGTGGGATGAACAACAGTTCACTGGCACGGGGTTTCCACGCGTGTTCTATTTGAAGTATCATTTGTATAGAAATTCATTCCCGCTGTATGCCCTGGGCCGTCACAAGAATTTGCTGGAAGGCCGCGGCGAGCATCACGCCATGGAATTTGGTCCTGCGGAATTTCAACGCCGCAGCAACTGAGAGTTCGGGGGAAGAATGCGCTATCCGCTGAAAATGTCCGCCAACATGGCGCGCTACATCGCGCGCAAGAAATTCCATGGGGAGAAGAAATTCCCCATGGTGCTGATGCTTGAGCCGTTGCACGCCTGCAACTTGACGTGCACGGGGTGCGGACGGATCCGCGAGTACAAATCCACGATCAACGAATCCCTGACTGTCGAAGAGTGTCTGAAGGCGGTGGACGATTGCGGATCGCCGATTGTCTCCATTTGCGGCGGCGAGCCCATGATTTATCCGGAAATCGGGAGATTGACGAAGGAAATTCTCGACCGCGGCAAGCACATCATTCTGTGCACCAACGGAATGTTCATCCGCAAGAAGCTGCACGAATTCAAGCCGAGCTCGAGTTTTTTCTGGAACGTCCACCTGGACGGCATGGAGCGCACGCATGACTTGTGCGTGGAGCGCGACGGTGTGTTCCGTGATGCCATCGAAGGGATCAAAGCCGCCAAGGCCGCGGGATTCCTGGTGTGCTCGAATACCACCATTTATAAAGAAACCGACCTGAACGAGATCGCGGAACTCTACAGCTATCTTGATGAGCTGGGCGTGGACGGTTACATGCTTTCGCCGGCGTACAGTTATGCGGCGGTGATGACCAAGGAGATTTTCATGTCGCGCGAAGACGTGCGCGACAAGTTCCGCGCGGCGGTGGACCTGCTCGGCAAGCACAATTTGATGGTTTCGCCCATCTATCTGGATTTCCTGCGCGGAGAGCGCGAGCTGGATTGCACCGCGTGGGGCACGCCGACGTTTAATCCGCGAGGCTGGAAGGGTCCGTGCTACCTGATTACAGACGCGCACCACGATTCCTACAAGGACCTCGTGGAAAAGACCGACTGGTCGAAGTACGGTCCCGGGAACGATCCGCGCTGCGCCGATTGCATGGTGCACGTGGGATTTGAGACCACCCCGGTGCTGGGCGCGCGGCCGAAGCTGGGCGACACCTGGAAAATGTTCAAGTGGCAAATAAGCGGGAAAATGGGCGGCAAGCGGTTCGTCGGCCAGAGATCCCACAGCGGGCACGATCAAGGCAATGGACCTTCCGCTGGGGCATCGGGCACCCCTCGTCCAACTGGCAATTTTATTCCTGCCGACGCGCTGGGTTCTCAGGAACGAAATCTGGGAGCCGACTAGGCGCAGAATGACCGCGGTATGACCTCGCTGGTCACGGGCGCAACCGGTTTTTTGGGTTCACACGTCGCGCGGCAATTGACGGCGCGAGGTGAACCCGTGCGCGTCCTTGCGCGGCCCGCGAGCGACCGCCGCGCAGTGGCCGACCTTCCTGTAGAAATCATCGAAGGAGACTTGCGGGATGTGGCTTCGCTCGACCGCGCGCTTTCCGGCGTCCGGCGCGTATTTCACGTGGCCGCAGATTACCGGCTGTGGGCGCGCGACTCCAGGGAGATTTACGAATCGAATGTAACAGGCACACGGAATCTGCTGGAGGCCTCACGGCGAGCGGGGGTCGAGCGATTCATTTACACAAGTACGGTGGCGACGGTGGCTGTGGACCGGCCAGCGGGTGAGCTGCCCAGCGAGGCGACGCGATCGTCGCTCGAAGAAATGGTGGGGCATTACAAGCGCTCGAAATGGCTCGCGGAAAAGGAAGCCCGCGACGCAGCTAAAAACGGTTTGCCGGTTGTCATCGTGATGCCGACGACTCCTGTGGGACCGGGAGATTGGAAGCCGACTCCGACAGGGAAAATTATTTTGGATTTCTTAACCGGGAAAATGCCGGGGTATGTCCATACAGGATTGAATTTTGTGGGAGTGGAAGACGCCGCGGCGGGACATTTGTTAGTGGCAGAAAAAGGCAAGATCGGAGAACGCTACTTGATCGGCGCGGAGAATCTGACGATGAAGCAGGTGCTCGATGCACTGGCGAAAATTACAGGTTTGCGCGCGCCGCGATTCCGGTTCCCACATTTTGTTGCCCTGGCCGCGGCATACGCCGATACCGCGGTTTCGCGCTTGCGCGGGCGGCCGCCACAGATCACCATCGAAGGTGTGAAGATCGCGCGGCACATGATGTTTGTGGATTGCTCGAAGGCCCAGCGCGAGTTGGGTTTTTCACCAGGGCCAGTCGAAAAGGCGCTGGAGAGTGCCGTGCGCTGGTATGAGAAGAACGGATATCTCAGCGCAAGTCGAGCGGCGCGCCTGGCGGCTGTGCGCGCGGCGTAATGTCTTAAGGTCGTGCGCGACTGGGGAATGCGTTTCATGAAGATACTCATTACTTTCGCGGTCGACGATGAGTTCGCGCCCTGGCGGAAGTTGCGACCCTTCAAGCGAATTGAGGAGGAGACTGAGGTCGAGGCATACGGATGCAATGTCAATGGCGTCGAGGTAGGTGCTCTCCTCACGGGAATTGGTGGGAAGAAGGATTGGGCGGGTGCGGCCCAGCGGATTTGGAATCAGGATATCGAAATGTGCGTTTCAAGCGGCCTGGCAGGTGGGCTTAGGCCGGGACGTTCTCTTGGAGAGGTCGTCGCTGCGCGGCAAGTGGAAGCGACATCCCGAAAGCTGAAAATAGGATGCGATGACGAATTGGTCGACGCCGCCATTCGATGCGGCGCCAGGGAAGTGCTTCTGATGTACTCCACAGACCGTGTCGTTGTTGGCGCGACCGAGAAGAGTGATCTCGGAAAAATTGCTGATGTGGTTGAAATGGAAAGCGGTGAAGTATTATGCAAGGCGGCTGCGTTCGGTGCTCGCGTCGCTGCGATTCGCGGCATCAGCGATTTTTGGGATGAAGATCTGCCGATTGATTTCAACCGCGTTGTCACCGCTGCGGGCGACGTCAGCATTCCCCGCGTGATTGGGCAGGTTTTACGGCAGCCAACAGCAATTCCGTCGCTGGTGAGATTTGGAAAGCAAAGCCGGGCTGCGGCGGAAAAGCTTGCTCTCTTTCTAGACCGCTATGTCGAAGCCTTGGCCGCTTTGAAGACTTTTTCAGCGGGGAAAGTCGCATCATGAGCCGCGCGGGGGAAACATTGAAGGCTGACTCCTCGTTGAGACCGCATTCTACAACCATGCGCGCCGCGGTGTATCGCGGCAAGGACACCGTCGTCGTGGAAAGCGTGCCGGTGCCGGAAATCGGCGATGGCGAGGTGCTGATCCGTGTGGCGGCGTGCGGAATCTGCGGCACAGACATCAAGAAAATCCAACATGGATTCGTGAAGCCGCCGCAAATTCTGGGCCATGAAGTAGCGGGAACAGTTGTGGCGATCGGGAAGGGCGTCACGCGCTGGAGAATCGGCGACCGCGTAGTGAGCTTCCATCACATCCCCTGCGGCAATTGTTTCTATTGCGGACAGAAACTGTTTGCACAATGCGCCACTTACAAGAAAGTGGGGTTGACGGCGGGGTTCGAGCCCAACGGCGGCGGGTTCGCGGAATACGTGCGCGCCATGCCGTGGGTCGCGGAGCGGGGCATGGTGGCGATTCCCTCGGATGTGAGTTTCGAGGAAGCCACATTCATCGAGCCAGTCAACACCTGCCTAAAAGCAGTGCGTAAGGCGCGCGTCGCACCGGGCGAGCACGTTCTGGTCATCGGCGCAGGCCCGATTGGCCTTCTGTTGATGATGCTCGCCAAGCACGCCGGCGCCACGGTGTATGCGAGCGATCCCATGGCGGAACGCCGCGCGAAAGCGAAGGAGCTTGGCGCGCGCGACACCCTTGATCCCTCCGGCGGAAATGTCGCCGAAGCCATGCGCGGTCGGACGGAGGGGCGCGGCGCGGATGCCGTCATATTGGCCGTGCCATTTCCAAAGTTGGTTGACGAGGCACTCGCGGCGGCGCGGCCGGGTGGGCGTGTGCTATTATTTGCTCAGAACGATCCGCAGATGCGCATCGAGTTCGCCGCGGCCGCGGTGGGCGTGGACGAGAAGGAAATCCTGGGCAGTTATAGCGCTGATGTGGAACTGCAGTCGGAGTCGGCGCGCTTGGTTTTCTTGCGCGAGCTGCCGGTGGCAAAATTGATTACTCACCGGTTTCCATTGGAAGAGTTTCCGGCGGGGCTGGCATTGGCCGCGCGCCCGACGGGAGATTCTTTGAAAGTGATGATCTTGCCTTCATGACGCCAACGACCACGACAACGGGATTGATGACCGCCGCCGTCCTTTACGGCAGTGAAGACTTGAAAATTGAGCAAGTTGAAATTCCCCGCATTGCGCCTGACGAAGTATTGGTGCGCGTCAAGGTGGCCTTAACATGCGGAACCGATCTGAAAGTGTGGAAGCGCGGCTACCATGCGCGGATGATCAAGCCGCCGGCGGTGTTCGGGCACGAATTGGCCGGCGATATTGTGGAGATGGGCAGCGATGTAGAGAAATACTCAGCGGGGAAGTTGCGTCTGGGCATGCGTGTTGTTCCCGCCAATTCAGCGCCTTGCGGAAAATGTTTTTACTGCGGCAAGGGCCAGCCCAATCTCTGCGAGGATCTGCTGTTCAATAATGGAGCCTACGCGGAATACATCCGCATCCCCGGCCGCATCGTGCAGCAAAATCTTCTCGAGATTCCCGCGCATGTCTCCTATGCCGATGCTGCCCTGGTCGAGCCGCTGGCCTGCGTGCTTCGCGGTATCCACGAAACCGGCATCCGCGAGGGAGATACGACGGTCCTGATCGGATGCGGCCCAATTGGAATGCAGTTTCTTCAAGTTTTGGCGGCCCGCAAGGTCAATGTGATTGCCCTCGGCAAGCGCGATTCTCAAATACACGTCGCTGAGCGGCTCGGGGCGCGCGCGGCATTTGACGTGACGCAATTGTCCGATCCCGTGGCCAAGGTTCGGGAGCTTTGCAACAACGGGCGCGGCGCGGATTCGGTCATCGAGGCCGTCGGCGTACCTCAAACATGGGAATGGGCGTTGCATATGGTGCGCAAAGGGGGCACCGTAAATCTGTTCGGCGGATGTCCTTCTGGTTCCGAAGTCCGGTTGGATCCTGCGTCGCTCCACTATTCCGAAATTACGATCAAGTCCACGTTTCACCATACGCCGCAGTTCATCCGGGAATCCCTCGCGGCGGTGGCGCGTGGGGAATTGCGCGCCAGTGAATTCGTCACCGGGGAATCACCCTTGCGCGAACTGGCGCAGGTATTCGAACACATGAAAAACCGCAACGGTCAATTGAAGACGGCGATTCTTCCCTAAGAACAGCTCACCCGTGCCCACGTACGCAGACCTACAAATTGCGCGCGAGCTGCCGCCGGATTCCTGCTCCCCTGAAGTCGCGGAAGCCTACACGCGTCACCTGGCGACCTCGCATTACGAAAACTTCAACGTAGTTTCCTGGCTGCTCCCCCGCAGGCTGCATCAGCACTTCTACAACCTCTACGCCTACTGCCGCTGGGCCGATGACCTTGGCGATGAAGTCGCGGATCACGCGCGGGCCCTGGAACTACTGAATTGGTGGGAGGAGGAGCTGCGCGCGTGCTACGCCGGAACTCCACGGCACGCGGTTTTTGTTGCGCTGGCCGGGACGATTCGCGCGTGCGACATCCCGATGGAGCCATTCGCCGAGCTGCTCGTCGCGTTTCGACAGGATCAGGTTGTGCACCGGTACGAAACCTGGGAAGACATGATTGGTTATTGCCGGTACTCGGCGAACCCGGTGGGCCGGCTGGTGCTCTACCTCTGCGGTTATCGCGATGCCGAGCGCCAAGAACTTTCCGACGCGACCTGCACGGCGTTGCAGCTTGCGAATTTCTGGCAGGACGCTTCGCGCGACCTCGAGAAGGGGCGCATCTATATCCCGCTCGACGCGCTACGCAGGCACGGGCTGGAATTTCAGGATATCGAACAACGCCGGTTCACTAACAAATATGTTGCTCTGATGCGCGACTTAATCGCCCGCACCCGCGCCCTATTTGCCATTGGGATGCCTCTTGCTGAGAGAGTTTCTCGCGACCTACGCGTGGACATTGAAATGTTCAGCCGGGGCGGGCTTGCCGTCCTGGACGCCATTGAGTCCAGCGGGTACAACACGCTGGAGCATCGGCCATCCATCGGGAAGGGAAGGCAGGCCAGGCTCCTTGGCCGTGCACTATTTGGCAGATTGCTTTCAATCGGTTCGTCCAAAACTGGTGAATCGATTTCTCCGATGACCCGGACAAGCGACAACTCTGATCAGAGAGCGGTCAGTGGCCCTGCGATCACAACTTCGGCGGCCGGCACTGCCGCCTCTTATAACGAATGTAGGCGTGTCGCGCGGGAGGCCTCAAGCAATTTCTACTATGCCTTCTATTTGCTGCCCGAGCCGAAGCGCCGCGCGCTGTGCGCGCTCTACGCGTTCATGCGCTTGGTGGACGATGTCTCTGATCAACCGGGCGCGGCGGCGCAGACCAATGATTTGACAACAAGACAGCGTGGCCTCGCCCGCTGGCGCGGCTTGGTGGATGCAGCCTACGCAGGCGATTTCCGCGGCCACCCCATTCTTCCGGCGCTTGCGGACACTTGCTCTCGTTATTCAATCCCCGCGAGATATTTTCACGATCTGATTTCCGGCGCGGAGATGGATTTGACCGAACTCTCTTACGCCACGTTTGATCGATTGCGCGAGTATTGTTATCGCGTCGCGGGCACTGTCGGGCTGACCTGCATCCATGTGTTCGGATTCCGCGACCCCCGCGCGCCCGATGTGGCCGAGCGCCTGGGCATTGCGTTTCAATTGACGAATATCCTGCGCGACTTGCGCACCGACCTCGAGATGGGCCGCGTCTATGTGCCTCAGGAGGACCTCGACCGTTTCAAGGTGGGACAGCAAGAATTGGCGGGGCCGCTGACCCCGAACCTCATGCAGTTGATGGAATTCGAATCGGACCGCGCGTGGAAGTATTATGAAGAGGGCGCGGAAATTGTCGGCATGGTGGAGCGGGACAGCCGCGCCGCGCTCTGGGCGCTTGCGCGCACGTACAGCAGCCTGCTCGAACGCATCGAATCGCGCGAGTTTGACGTGTTCAATACGCGCGTGCGGTTGAGCAAGCCGGAGAAGTTCGGCATTTTGGTTCGCGCACAGCTCGGCGCGTGGTCGGAGGCGAATGTCCTCGAAAAGCGTGATCGTGATCGGCGGCGGGCTGGCAGGACTCTCCGCGGCCGTCGCGCTGGCTGAAGCGGGCTATCGCATCACCCTTTTGGAGCAGCGCCCGTTCTTGGGCGGGCGCGCGACTTCCTACGTCCTGCCGGGCGGCGAACACGTTGACAATTGCCAGCACGTCACGCTCGGCTGCTGCACGAACCTCAGCGATTTCTATCACCGGGCGGGCGCCGACGGGAAAATAAAGTTCTACGACCGTCTCATTTTTTCTGATCCGGATGGCCGCCGGGGAGTGATGCGGAGCTCCTGGCTCCCTGCGCCGCTCCACATCGCGCCATCTTTTATGAAATTTCCACTGCTCAAGTTTGCTGACAAACACGCAATCGGCCACCTTCTTCTCCACATCATGCGCACAGGAGGGAGGCCGCGCGACCTTGCTGGAACAAGTGCGAATCGACCGAACATGCTCGAGTGGCTCCGCCGCCACAAGCAGACCGAACGCTCGATTGAACGCTTCTGGGGAGCGGTGTTGGTCAGCGCGCTCGATGAGGACCTTGACCGGACTGACGCCCAATATGGCGTGGACGTTT
>JBGOTC010000043.1:0-13692 GCA_041476305.1 Terriglobia bacterium | reverse complement strand
TCCTTTTGCACAGACTCATACGCATAGCGCGTGTGAGCATTGGGTCTCTCCAGGACTGTTTTTATCCCCAACTCCGCCGCGACTTTTAGAGTCTGCAATGCAGCGTCCGGCCATGTGTGGATGATGTCAATCTTCCCCGCCAAAGCCCTGATCCGGCGCGACACGATGTAGTCATGAAGCGCCAGCGCACGCATGGTACCGAGAACCTTATACGGAATGCGCAGCCTTCCGCGGGCGAGTGTGGGAAAAACCTTTACTCCCGGCGGAACCGGTCGATGCAGCGCGCCAGGATAAACGAGCAAATCCGCGCCCGCGGCGGCAAGGCCATTCACCTGCTGCCAGGCGGTATAACAAATCCTGTCAGCCCCCAACTTGTGGGGGAAACTGTACAGCACACGAACGGGCATGTCTTGGCGACTCATTTTCTAGACCGCAACTGGTGGTTGCAGTGCGGAAGACGGCACAGGCGCCTGGTGACCCGTCAGGAACTGCCGGTGCCACATTTCCAAGGCTACAAGGGAGAGAATTTCTTTTGGATACCGCTTGGTTTCGAGGTCCTGCTGAATGAGTTTTTCGATACAGCCTCGATTGAAATATCCCCGCGAAAGCGTTTCGCTATCGAATAGGATGTCGCGGACCCAATCCTTCAATTCTGTCCTCATCCACATCTCATAGGGGACCGGGAAGCCGGCTTTTTTGCGGTCCAGGATCTCCTGTGGAACCTGGCTTCGAAGCGCGCGCTTGGCGATATATTTTGTCGTGAATCCATGGACCTTGAAGTTCTCCGGCAAGGAGGCGGCAAATTCGAGCAGCTCATGATCAAGGAGCGGAACCCGCAATTCGATGGAGTTGGCCATGGTCATCTTATCGGCTTTCAACAAGAGATCATCGGGAAGAGAGGTCTTCGTATCCACATAGAGCATCTTGTTGACCCTTCCCTTCGCCCGATCATTCATGAGAAATTGCCTGGAAACGCTTGCAGACAAATCCTTATTCTCGTGACGCGCAAAATCTGATGTATAGAGTTCGCCGGCGTGGCTGTTGAAAAATGCCCCTGGATTCGAGGTCCGGCCGTAGTAGTAGGATTCAAACGGAGTTTTCATCAGCCAGCCGTATTTTTCGACCCGGGATGATTTCAGAAAGCGATTGAGCAGGAAAATACCGGAGGACATGATTCCATTGAGGGGTCGCAGGACGGACTTGAAGCGCTCCAGCCACATCAGGTTTCTGTAATTGGGATACCCCGCGAAGGCCTCGTCGCCTCCCTCGCCGGAGATCAGGACTTTTACGTAATCCTTGGCAAGTCTGGAAACGTAATAGAGAGCCACGGCCTGCGGTTCGCAAACCGGCTCTTCCATGTGCCAGGCAAACTTGGGGAGGAAATCGGCAAATTCCTTGGAAGTGATGGTCATCTCATGGTGGTCAGACCCGTACCTGCTC
Source organism: Terriglobia bacterium (assembly GCA_041476305.1). Classification (GTDB taxonomy): domain Bacteria; phylum Acidobacteriota; class Terriglobia; order Acidiferrales; family UBA7541; genus DASTCZ01. The sequence goes on along the minus strand of JBGOTC010000043.1, from coordinate 12,252 downwards.
GCAGCGAGCCGCGCATAAGGCCTCTCGTCCGCCAGCCCCGGCGAGGAAAAACCTAGAGTGAAACTGCTCAAATGATGTTCTGTTTTTCCCACGGCGAGGCCGAGCATCGCGGTGGAGTCAACTCCCCCGCTCAAGAGGAATCCCACCGGCACATCGCTGATCATGTGCATTCGGACGGATTCTTCGAGGATCGTCAGGAGTTTTTCTTCCGCCTTCTCCAGGCTTTGTTCAGTGGGGGAAAATCTCAGGTCCCAGTAATGCCGGATCTTCGTTTTTCCATCCTTGACCGTCATGCACGAACCGGGAGCCAGCTTACGAATGTTCCGAAAGAGGGTTTCTTCGCCGGGAACGTAGTAATAGGTCAGGAAGCGATCAATCATCTCCGGAGCAACCTCTGCGGTCACGCCCGGATCGGCGAGAATGGCCTTGATCTCCGAACCGAAAATGAGGGACTTGTCGGACAACCAGTAATACAGCGGCTTGATGCCAACGCGGTCGCGCGCGAGAAACATCACTTTTTGCCGGTCATCCCAAATTGCAAATGCAAACATGCCTCTGAGCTTCTCGACACAACCTTCGCCCAATTCCTCGTAAAGGTGAACGATCACTTCAGTGTCCGTCTGTGTCTTGAGGATGTGCCCCCTTCCGCGAAGATATTCGCGGAGTTCCTTATAGTTGTAGATCTCTCCATTAAAGACGATCCACACGCTGCCATCTTCGTTTGAAATGGGCTGGTGGCCAGTATTGAGGTCAATAATCGACAGCCGGCGAAAGCCGAAGCCGACCGGCCCCGATGTGTAATATCCCTCGTCATCCGGTCCACGATGCTGAATGGTGTCTGCCATGGCCTTTAAGAGGCTTGGCGACACGCTTGCATCACGTTCAAAATTCAGTTTTCCACAAATGCCGCACACAGGGTCCTCACTTCCTTGAATACAACCTACCGATCACCAAGGGCGAGTTTCTGGCGCCCGATTGCCCATTTCAAGACCACTTTCCACTTTTCGAAGGAGTTGCGAATAGATTTGCCATCCCAGAGAACACTTCCGAATGGATACATCAGCCCCAGGAGCACAAGACGCCCAAGGGCAACAAAACCCATCGCCGTGCGGTACATCGCCTCGTAGAACCGGCCGCGCGTTTTTCGGTAGTACCGAGTCATTGCCCTATACTTCATCATCGTGGCCCACTGGCTTACTTCTTGCTGCGAGCTGCTCTTGCCTCCGTGGTGGATGATGGCCGCTTTGCTGATGTAGTAGTTCTTGTAGCCCGCCTGCTTGACCATGTAATTCAGATCAAGATCTTCGGCGTACATGAAGTAGTCCTCGCTGAACATTCCCACTTGTTGAAACACAGACCTCCGCAACAACATACACGCGCCGGGGATGACCTCAACTCTGACTGGATGAGATTGCTCGGAAAAAAGGGGGCCAATATCCCAAATGGGGCAGCTTGGCCAATGCAATTGAAGGTATTCAATGTTCACGATCTGATTCAGGATCTTCGGAAATTTCTGGATGGAAGTAATCTGCACTGAATGGTCGGAATTTAGCATCTTGCATCCGACGATCCCGGCATCAGGCAGCGCCCTGATGTGGTCCAGGAGAATGTTGACGGTAGGACCGAGAAGCTCGGTGTCGGGATTCAGGAACAGAACGTATTCTCCCACCGACGCCTCGAAGCCCAGGTTATTGGCTGCGGCAAACCCGACATTCCGGCTGCTCTTGAGAATCTTGATGTCTGTGAATCGATCCTTCAGCAACTCCACACCCTTCTGAGGAGATGCATTGTCGACCACAATGATTTCAAATGAGACGTCATGCGTGTTCGCGTAGATGCTGGCGATACACTCGCGCAGGTAATCCACCGAGTTCCAGTTCACGCAGATGATCGAGAGGTCCATTCGTGGCGCTTCACGCTTGTGATTGGGAAGGGACCATCTCCTTCTCCTGCAACGGTTCACTTTTGCGGGCATTCTGCGAATAACTGAAGCGGTCCTTCAGGCGCATGATCGGCGCCTCGATGAGATGAAAGCTGACCGCGGCAATTGCCAAATTCACAATCAAACAGAAGAACACGTGGAAAGTCGCTCCGATGACGTAGGAGTGCATCAGCGATACGAAAAAGTCCTTTGACGGGCCGAGGACAACCCAAAGGGGAAAATGGTACAGATAAAAACCGTAGCTATACTTGCCGAAGATACGCAACGGGAACATGCCGAGCAAGCGGGCCAGCCAGGTGCCCTCCCTCATGGAAAGCACCAATAGGGCGCCGGAAAGGAGGGCAAGCAGGGTGAAACCCGCAGTGGCGATGATCGGATCCGAATGATCCACCGATTTCCGGACGAAACAAATGGCAAGAATGCTCGCCGCGGATCCCAAGAGTGCAGGCAGCGCCAACTTATGAAGGCGTTCCCTCCACTGTCCGCGCATCAAGATGGCGATGGCAGCTCCTATGGCGATGGTGTCCATGCGGCAGAACAAGAAAGCATAAGACCACGTCACGCTTAGAGTGCCTGACGCATAGACAGCGATGCGCAACGCCAAAGCAATCACTCCGACAACTGCGCAGGCTCTCAGTATTGCTTTGGGATTGCGCAGCTTTGCGATCACGGATGGCCAGATCATGTAGAACTGTTCTTCAACTGATAGCGACCAAAGATGCGTGAGGGCAATGTAGATGGATGGATTGGCGAGGCTCGGCCAAATAATTGCCGCTGGGTATCCCAAATAGAAAAGAAAAAAGAGATGCGCAGGACGCCAGTGTGCGCCAAGAAACGGTGCGAGAATAACAAAGACCGCGACCAGCAAGTAATAAATGGGAAAAATTCTAAGAGTTCGGCGAGCATAAAACTTCTTGTAATAGCCGGCATCGCCAAGAGTGTCGTATAGAATTCCGGTAATCAAGAACCCTGAAAGGACAAAGAACAGGTCAACGCCCGACCATCCGAACCCAAAAACCGTGGCGGCAGCCTTGACGGCGGCGGAAGTCGTATGCCTCCCTGCCCCGCTGGCGTAGTGGTAGAAGAAAACAGCCAGGATGGCGATTCCCCGGATGCCATCAAACGCGGGGACCCGGTGACGGAAGTCAGCCTTGGGAACTGAGCTTACGCTGTTTGCAGGCTCTGTTTTCCGAACAGTCTGAATCGGCTTATTTGTCTGACTCAAGTGTTTTCCTTCAGTTGACGATGCAACTGACTCAAATCCCCGTTCCTGTTCAGGATGATTCGCAGCCTTCGGTCTTTGACTGGCCCTTCCGCGGGGCTACTTCCAAATCGTTTCCGCGCCGGTGATGCGCGCAAGTTGCTGACGCCGGAGATACCGGATGAGCTCCGGATCGTCCACGCGGGGGAGTTTCTGAAAATAAGCGGCGGTGTAACCGCAAATCAGTGCGACCGAACCGACGACATAAGGACGTCGAACGAAACGGGCCGCGGCTTTTGCAAGGAGGAAAACCGGGTGGGAGCCGTAGACATAGTCGATCTTTCCGTCTTTGACGAGCCCGCCCCAGCGGCCCCAGGAGGCTCCCGTGGGACGATGGTGATGCATTTCCAGGTCCGGAAAACTCATGGTCGTCCAGCCGAGCATGTTTGCCTTTACTTCGTCGACGGTGTCCGATCCCGGTCCCACCCAAAGCCCACCAATGGCTTCCCAGCAGGCCCGCCGAAAAATCTTCGCGCCTCCCCGCACATGGAATGAAGGCCCGCTCTCGATAACCTTTTTCCCCTTCTCGAAGTGATAAAGGGTTCCGCCGCCGATTCCGATTTTCGGTTGCTCACGAAACTTCTGGAAAGTCCCCGCGAAATATCCCGGCTCAAAGGTGAGATCACCGTCCAACTTTGACATGAATTCCCAATCGCGGCAGTTCAACGAGTTGAAACCGTCATAAAAGGCCTCAATAATCCCGCCGCCCCATTTCCGAAAACCGCGGTCTTTCCGATGCACGGCCCGGATCCACGGGTAATTGCGAGTTGCCTCGTCGATGATTTCACCGGTGCGATCCTTCGAACCGTCATCCACGATCACCCATTCTCTTGGCAAAATCTCCTGGTGGGCCATGCTCTCGATGCAAAGCGGCAGATGCGCCTCTTCGTCGCGGACGGGGGTTATGACTACGTATTTTGTGTCCATTGGTTTCGAGAAAAGGCCCGGCGAATCTTGAGTTCCATCTATTTCCAACTGGGTCCAGTCAAGAGATCAATTTGGATTGAAGCAACATTGCCGGTACCGGTGCGCACGGCTAGGACATCCGAGTCTTCATTCCTGCAGGGGGCTTTTGACTTGGACTGGCGACCACTCGACGCGGAACAAGTCTCGATGCATACGCGATCGGAGGGGTGTAGGGAGATGGGCCGGCCAGCGCCGCTGGAACCACGCTCGTCTGAAGAAGCGGAGTCGTCGCTGCGGAAATCATAGCCAGCAAGGCAAACCAGCCAAACTTTGTCATGTCAAAATAGTTGACTCCGAAAAACGCCACGATGTGGGCAAAAAGGGCCGCGCTGGCGAGCCAGATAAACCATTCCTGCGATGAGTCGCCTTCAATCACTTTTCTCGCATTGCCCAGTCTCGCGAAACCGCGGGAAATCAGGACGATGAACAGGACGAGCCCCAGAAGACCACCCGTCATACCCACACTGACGAATTGGTTCTGTGCGTCCCACATGTCCAAACCCCAGGAGCCTGATTCTCTGATCCCGATCAGCCACCAGTCCCAAAAATGCCTGATGAACTGATCAATGAGCGCGGCGCGGTGATAACTCGAAGAGCCGCCAGTCAAATCAATATGGGAGATGAAGAACCAGATGGGCGCCTTCATGACAAGTTGAAGTCCGATCAACCCGAATACAATTCCCCAGCGTACCAGTCGCATACTCTTGCGAAACGGCCAGAAGAATATGGCGACGATGCCGCCCCCAAAAGCAAGGAGCGAAGTGCTGGAATTTGAACTCCATGTCATTAGGCAGGAGCCAACCAAACCGCCCAGAGAGATAAGCTTGGCTTTCTTGCTTTTCCAAAGCATCAGACAAAGGGGAAAAAGTGTTGCCCCAAACGCTCCCGCCATAAGCTCATGATTAAATGGCCCCTGTGCTCGCACCCTGCCCTCGCGAACGTTGGGAACCGCCTGTCCGCCAATCGTCGAAAACAGGTTACGCATGGTGAAGTGCTCATACATCATGCAGGCGCCGATAATTAAGACCAGGCATGCCAGACATTTGATGGCTCGATAGATATCCTCTTTATCGCGGATCAGGAACCTGATGACGAAGTACCCGCCAAGGTAGTCCAGCAGGACACCAAATTGATTTGTGAGCGCCGGTCCGCTTCGGAAAAGCAAGACCACCGCAAGGGACTGGCACGCGGTGCACAAGATGAAGACCCGGTCGATGGAATTCAGCCCGCCGGAAAATAATTCCGTGTTCGCGGTCAGTTTGGCGAACAGTGCCCGGGCCAAACCAAATAGGATGATGATCCGGAACGTGTAGAAGTGGAACCCTCCCACATATATTTGCTGTCCGAGGGGAACCATGAAAAACATGAAGAACACGGGCCACATGACCAGCTTACGGGGCAAGACCATGATCAGGGCCACCGCGACAAGGATCGCGGCCAACACGATTGGAGACAAGCTTGTGGCCGTGGCGCCGCCGGCGAAAGATATGGCATGTTCTGGTGGCATTTTTGTTTCTCGCGACTTACGCGATCAAAAGGATTGACCTGTTTGCAGGCCAGGAGAAGGCTGTATCTTCAGTAGTGACGCGACGGAGCGATCCCGGTCACGCTCTCGCGGGCCACACGGAGAACACCGGATGCAAGTTTTGTCAGGAGCATTGGCCGCAGCGTCTCTCTGAAACCTCTAGAGTAGGTCGAAAGAGCTTGCTTATTCCGTCCCAACTCCAAATAGATCCAGCCCAAACTGTTGTAAAGGACACAGATTCCCCTGTTGATGCTTCGAATGGCATCACGGTCCCCGCCGAGCCTGGCTTTTTCTTTCAAGAAGAGGTCCAGCAGAAACACTTTGTCTTTCTCACGAAACATGTAGGAGGTTGAATCGGGTGTGCGCCTCATGAGCGCAAGAACTCGATCCAGGTAGCCAAAGCAAGCGACACGGGACATTCGAAGGAACAGGTCCCAGTCGGTTCCGGAGGGCCAATCCTCGTCAAATACGCCCACGCGGCCAAAGATTTCCCGCTTGAACACGCCGGCCGTCGGTTTGATCGGCACTTCCTGGAGAAGACACAAGTACATCTCGCGGGCGCTGATGACATAATCCCCTGCTTTTTGTTTTGTCCGTAACAACTCCTGAAAAGCGCGCATCAGGGACATCAGCGAAGGTACCGGCGACTCCAGGCCTTGAATTGCCGTGTCGCAGAAAACCAGGTCAACTTCCGGATGTCTGCCGAGGAAGTTCACCTGCTGCTCCAGGTATTCGGGCTTCCAAATATCATCGGAATCCAGGAACGCAACGAACTGACCTGTGGCCTCCTTGATTCCAGTGTTGTAGGCGGCGCTGCACCCGCGATTGCGGTCGTGGCGTATGTATCGAATCTTGTCGCTCTGAATGCCCGCGATGAGCTCCGAGGTGCTGTCGGATGAGCCGTCATCCACGACCAAAATCTCAATATCGCGATAGGTCTGCGCCAGGGCGCTTTGCAAGGCCTCGCGGATAATATAGGCGCGGTTATAAGTCGGAATAACGACGGACACTTTCATTCTGGGCCCCTCCGCAAGCGGCCTGCTGCAATCAGTGATTGCGCGCGGAACGCCATTGGTTCTTGGATGTCGCTCCAATTCCTCGCTGACTCGTTTGACATGTTCGCTTCTAAACCCGGCTCAGGCACAGGCACTCAGTTGCGCGACCTTCATCTTGGGATAGAGCGGCGACCGGCGGAACAGGGCTTTCCAGATTCTTACGCTCCCGAACAGTAGATCGCCCAGAGTCTTCGACCCCTTACTGCGGAGATCAATAGCACGAATCTCCAGGAGATCGAGCCTCAGTTCGCGCTGCTGCATTTTTCCGGATGTCTTGAACTCACGGCGGCCACTGATTGACTCGAGGTACCTCCGGCGAATCGTCAACAGGCTCTCTCGCAGTTTCCTTTCCTGTTTCATCGCGCGTTGCGAGACACTGATGGTATCCGCCGCTCCCTGCCGCCAGACCACGAGCGGTTCGCGGATGAATGCCCACGGCCCCTGGATGGAAAGCCGCAGCGGCAACGCATAGTCCTCCATGTAATCCAGATCCTGATCGAATCCCCCCGCCTTCTGCAGAGCCTCCCGCCGGATCGCCACGAATTGACAGAACATGACGAACCGGGAGGCCAGGATATTCGGCATGTTCAGGCACAGCCCTTCCTCATAGGGGGACTCCAGATGAGAATTCTGGAAAGACGTCATCTTGCGGCCATCAGCGAAATGCAACCAGCCATTGGCCAGGCTGCAAGGCGTTTCCACCGGGGCCTTTTGCAACACTCCGACGTGCCTTTCAACGCAGGTCGGCAACCACAGGTCATCGGAATCGAGAAAGGTGATGATCTCCCCGCAGGCTTCCCGGATACCCCGGTTCCGCGCGGCCATCTGGCCTGCGTTTTCTTGATGGATATTTCGAATTCGCGATCCGTAACGGCCCAACACCTCCTGGGTGTCATCCACGGATCCGTCATCCACAACGATGATTTCAATGTTCGGATAAGTCTGTCGCCGCACGCTGTCAATCGTTTCCACAACCGTGTGCGCGCGGTTGTAAGCCGGGATAATGACGCTCACCAGAGGTTGTTCCACGCTTGATTCCTTCATGTCGCGGCAGTCGAGAACAAACCCATTCGGCTGACTAATCCGAGGGCAACCCCGCGAAACTGTTTGTCCAGGGCAACAAGTACGGTCAAGCCGACAGCTCCTCCCAATGCCGTTTCCAGAATCAGGAGCGTCGTTGGTCTCGTCCAGACGGCAATGCCCGTAAGTCTGAAGAGAAAGAGGGCAGCCACAATACTCAGGCTGGCCCAAACGGGATTCGCCACCGCGGAAACAAGTCCACGGAAAGTGACGCGGGCAAAATGCATCAGCAGATACAAAAAGAGTGGAGTCACAAGGAAAACGTTCGGGACGGCACGCGCTAACGCGATGCCGGTCACTTCCCAGTTGGGAGGAGCGCCCTTCAAAAGCAGCGCGGCGAGCAACAGAAATGGCACTCCAATCAGCGCTCGCGCCCATTCCAATTTGGCAACCTGCCTGGGCCGTCCCAGAGCCGTCATGAGCGGGCTGGTAAAATAGGTGAGCGTAAAAATCATTCCTTGTACGCAAAGAATCTTAAGAACGTTTGTGGCTGGCACCCACTTGGCTCCCAGCGTCGCCATCAACGGACCGCTCACCACCGCCATTCCAACGAGAGCAGGCACAGTCACCGCGGCGCTGAGGCGGATGCAAGTCAGCACGCTCTTGCGCAAGTCCTCGGGCTTGTCCTGAAGCCGGGCAAACTCAGGGAGTGACACCCCCTGAATTGAAGTAGTCGCCATGGCCACCACACTGTTCATCAGCCGCTCCGCCAGCCGATACAACCCAACGGCGACCGGGCCGAACAGGACTCCCAAAAGGATTGAGCCCATCTGAAAATCAGCAAAGGTGCCAAGCCCGGCCAGGAAGCTGTGGAACGAAAATGGGAGCAAGTCCTTGAAGTGGGTCCACGAGAATTCAAATCGGGGACGCCAGTGTCCCAACCTCCACAGCAGGAGCAACGCCGAAAAGTCCCGGGTCAGTTGCATCCCCACCAGCGCCCAAACACCGAGCCCCAAGAAAGCCATCACCAGCCCGGCAACCCCTCCCAACAGGGCGGAGACATTGGACCGAATTGTGAGAGTCTTAAAATCCATCTCGCGGCGTGCGATGGCAGCCTGAACGATGGAGAGACCCTCGATGGGGATACAAATCGATAGAACGATCAGGACGCGCGAGAGATCAGGCGCATGGTTGATCCTCGCCCACCATCCACTGACCAAGACCGTGATCCCTACGAAGGCGAGGCTGGTGACCAGGTTCACCCAAAACACTGCGTCACAGTGTTCCTGTTGCAATTCTTTTTTCTGGATCAATGCCGGCGCCAATCCCTGGTCCAGAAACATCTGGATAAAAGTGATGTAGATCAGGGCGATGGAAACAATCCCGAAATCACGGGGACCCAGGAGCCCGGCGAGCACGAATGTAATCAGCGCGGAAATCGCCCGGTCGCCGATATTCCCCATGTACGCCCATTTCAAAGCGTTCGAGAAGGATCGCTTGGCCATCGCCTAACAGACCCTCCCTGCGGGTTGAATCTTCTTCCCTACTGAAATGAATTCCGAGCTCAATAATTTTCTGAGGGGCAGGGGAATATGCGCGCCAAACTTCTCAAATCGTGGCATGGCGATCCATCTCGTGGATTCCAGCTTGCATCCGGCGCTACGAAACCAATGTTCCAGCCGTTTCTTCGTCACCTTCTGAACGCCACTCTGCTGAAAATGGCCGAGACTTCTGTATCCGCTCTTCCCCAGCAATCTGTAAAACTGATTCTTGAGATTCGTCACGCTGGGAGTCACTGTCAATGCATAGCCACCGGGCGCAAGCAACTCCGCGAACTGGTTGACCACTTCGCCTGGATTCGCCAGCAGGTGCAGAATATTTGAAATAAACAAACAGTCGAATTTCCGTCCTTCCAGCTGGGCGCGGACGGCCGCGAAATCACCGTAGATCAGCTCGACTCCGCATGCCTGCGCGCAAACGCCAATCACCGGGTCGAGGGGCGCGGCCGTAACCTGCAGCCCCTTTGCCGCCAGCCATTGTTCCGTCCTTCCGGATCCACACCCCAGCGAGAGAACGCTGCGAACGGAGCTCGGCAATTCACAGACGACCTCATCCCGGAGCGGCTCGTAGTAGTCCTTCGAGTACATGGCCGCGGGGAGTTTCGTTTCTGTCTCAAGAAGTGAGGCCGGCCGTTTGCCATTCTTTCCAATGGCCAGGAGTTGATCCAACTGTTTCTGAAACGATTGAATGGATAGATTGAAATCCGGCCCCGTGTACTTGTCGGGCAGATGATGCACAAGAAAGTCATCCAGGTTGGAGATGCAGATGAGCTTGCGGAACCCACAATCCGTGTAGGGCGCCGTTGACGCGGTGCAGGCCAAGTCATACTTTCCGCTATGCGGAGGAACCAGGTATCGTCCTGAATCGATTGCGCGGCGCAGCTGCTTCCGGGTCAGGACATAACACCCGGAGTGTTCATTCGTCAGGAACGCAAAAGTGTCAGTCCCCCGCTTGCAGACGGACTTGGGATCCCAGTGAAAATGGCCATAGGCGCCCACGTAATGGGTGATCCCCGTTGGTCCTTTTTCGTACAGCAAGAAACCAGGCAACTCGTTTTCCGGCATTTCCCGCGAAACACGCAGAAATGCCTGGATGTTTCGCTCCTGAATCAGGACGTCATGCTCCGAATAGATGAAGAGATCGAACTGCTCTAAGCTCTCGGCCATGACTTTTTGGTGCATCCAGGGCAAAGACCACGGATCTCGTGTAGGTTGGCCGACAATGAGCTCAACGCCATCCGGGACAGGTTTGGCCACATTCGAAACAACGACAATATGAACCGCGAATGACATTGTTCGATATTCCTGAACAAGCCTTTCCAGATGCTCATCTTGCTGAATTCCATAGCTCGCGATGACAACGAGTAATCTTTGTTGGAGATCATGCCTGCTGGTCATACTCGATTTCTATGTCGGGGATTTACCGGGAGAAAGTAGCTTTGTCAGGTACTGATGCTCAGATTGGCTTCAAAGCATTCGTTGAAAAACGAGAATTCTCAAACGAAGATTGGATGGGTTCGTGTCACGAATAGCAAACTAGAGCGACAAGATCTTTACTCACTAGTGCCCGGTGGCAATCAACGCCGAAGGCTGCACAATCGGTGGTGCGCTGGCCTTCGCGCCTTGATACGCCCCTGCCTGCCAACCACCGGTAGCCGGGCGGAGATTGCCCAGGATATCCCCGCAAAGTGACATCAAGGCAAATGGGGATGATGTTCCGCACCCTGGTGATCGAGCGGTCAAATTGGTCCCGCTGAAAGTAACCGTAGCATTAGAACTGGTTGCCGGCACATAGGGACTCGTGACGGAGCCCCTTGGCAAGCAGACTGACGGGCCGCCAATCCCCTCGATGTTCGTCACAGTCCCACAATATCCCTGCGATGCGGCGGTTGACTGGGACATGACCACGTTTGACGAATCGGCAGTGTTGTTCGTGGGGTTACTCACGCCGTTTACGGTATTCCACGTTCCGGCTTGCATGGTGAACCAATGCGAGCCTGTTTGGTCCGTGATGCAATGGTTGTTGTAAAGCCAGACATTGATGTATGGAGCCAAGCTTGAAGGGCTCCCATTGAAGCAACTGGCACTTCCCATGTAACCGGCAAGAAATGTGTTGTTCCAGAAATAGACATTGCGAGGAGTCGTTCCGCCGCCGTCATTCGTCACGCTGAAAATCGCGCCTCCTGCCCCGCAAATCCAGCACACATTGTTGTAGATGACGTAGCTCATGCCGTCATCCATCGGCATCTGCGAGGAGGAACCGGATTGATTGTCATGGAAAATGTTGTTGTAGATGTAGTTGGTCTTGTTCAGCAGCACAGGATTCGTATAAAACATATTGGTGTGCTGCCCGATGTCGCCTTCAACGTTCGCCCAGATGTCGTTGTCATGCCAAACGCCGGTTGCCCGCGCCATCCAGATGCCGAAACTGAGCTTCGAGTTGTAGATGGTGCCGCCGTTGCCAATGATGGTCGCGTAGGAGCAGACTCCACCGCCATTGAAGCAGACATAGGCCGCTTCGCCGTTCGTGACGACGGTGTTATAGACTTCGGAGAGCTTCGTCGGCTGTGAACCATCGGCGTAGAAATACATCATGTAGACCGAATCGTTGCCGCCATTCGGAACGATGTTGTGGACGTAGGAGTTCGAAACTGTGACCTGATTGTTGGCGGTGCCGAATCCGTTGTACTCGCCGCCGTTCTTCGTCCCGCTGAGATTCCTCAAATCCATAAAGTCCCAGATGACGTAGTTCTGGAACGAAAGAATTCCATCGTCACCCGCAAAAGGGTGCGCAGACCCGCCACCATCAATGATGAATCGCTTGGTGTCCGCTTCCAGCTGAAGGTTGTGGCAAGCTGAGCCACCGGAAACCGTTACCGTCGGATTCGAAGTGTACCCGCTCCCAGGATTCGTGACCGTGGCTG
>JBGOTC010000042.1:0-14471 GCA_041476305.1 Terriglobia bacterium | reverse complement strand
GCGCCGAGGATGACGGCGCACGCGGCCAGAATCTGCAAAACCATTTTTGTTTTGCCCAACGTGGAGGCTTCAATGTGGAAACCTTCCGCGGACGCGATGTTGCGCAAACCCAGCACAGTGAACTCACGCCCGATGATGATGACCACCATCCATGCGGGAACGAGATGCAATTCCACGAGAGAAATAAATGCGGCGGAGATCAAAAGCTTGTCAGCGATGGGATCAAGCAAGATCCCGAGCGTGGTTTCCTGCCCTCGGCGGCGCGCATAGAATCCGTCGGCCCAATCCGTGGCCGCAGCGGCGAGGAGGATCAGCACTCCCCAGACGACGAATGGAACGGAGACACCGAAAAGGACAACGTTTGGCGAGCGCGTGAGGAGGACGACAACAAGCAGGGGCACAAAGAAAATCCGCAGGATGGTGAGCGTGTTCGGCAGATTCATAAGACACCAAGGGCTGCGGCGTCCCCAAATCGCTGCAGTTCCTTGCTGAATTCAGCACTATAGTCTTCCGGATTGACGCAGTCAACGGAACGCTTTTCGCCAGGCACGGGATGTAAGTGATGTAACCGGGAGTCCGACAAGTTCCCTCCGTGTAACCACTTGCGCACGACGGTGCCCCAGAGTTGTGCAAAACGCAGAATACAGAAAAAGTTACTCTTTGGGAGCGGAAGTGGAGGTGGCGCACCGCAAGCCTTCGTAACCGAAAGAAAATAAAGCGGTTACACGACGTTGAGTGTTGACCACTTTGCGACTGGACCTCGTTGCGTTCGAAAAGCAAGCGGCCACGATTTGGTTTCCCACAGGAATATCCACAGGGCGGGGTTGACGCAAAGAGACCAAATTCCAATGGATTCAACAGGTTTGAGGCGCCCTGGGAATGGAAATCGCCAAGAATTCCGAGCCTCTGCGATGTCAGGAAGGAATTGAATATGCATTCAACCGGCGCGCGAGAGATTCGGGGACTTCGGCTTCGAGGACCATGTGAGTTTCTTCGACGGTGGACTCAATGACGCGCCCGAGGGCGTGAACCAGGGCAAGTGAACGGCCATCAGTGAATGGAATGCGCAAATGCAGGTGCACAACGGGATCCACGGGTATGGAGAAATCGATTCGGTGCAACAATTCATCGAGGCCGGTCCCTCGGAGCGCGGAAACGAATACATTCTTGCCATCATGACGGCTAAGGTCGGAAATCTGTTCCGGGGACAACAGATCGACCTTGTTGAACACACGCAGGCGAGGGCGGCCATCCACGCCAAGGGTTTTGAGGACCTTCTCCACTTCGGCGTCCTGCTCTTCATGATGCGGGTTGGAGACGTCGGCGACTTGGAGGAGCAATGACGCTTCCTGAACTTCCTCCAGAGTGGCGCGAAAGGCGGCGATCAGTGCGGGCGGAAGTGCGCGGATGAACCCGACGGTATCGGAAAGCAGGACGCGGCGGCCTGAAGGAAGGCGGACGCCTCGCACCGTGGGATCAAGGGTGGCGAACATTTTCTTGGAAACGAGAACGCCGGCGTGGCTCAAGGCGTTGAACAAAGTTGATTTCCCCGCATTGGTGTAGCCGACGAGAGCAACGGTGCCGAGCGGCACAGCCTGGCGCGCCTCGCGGCGGCGGGAGCGCTGCTTGCGTACCAGCTCAATGTTGTCCTGGATGCGGCTGATACGATCGCGGATGCGGCGGCGGTCGGTTTCCAGTTTTTGTTCGCCGGGACCGCGAGTGCCAATGCCGCCGCCGAGACGGGAGAGTTCGGTGCGGCGGCCGGCAAGCCGGGGCAACATGTAGTTCAACTGCGCCAGTTCCACCTGCAACTGGCCTTCCCGGCTCCGCGCGTGGCGGGCAAAAATGTCGAGGATCAGTTGCGTGCGGTCTATCACGCGGCAATCCAACTCGCTTTCGATATTTCGCTGCTGTGTTGGAGTGAGGTTCGCGTCAAAAATGACGAGAGCGGCCTTGTGGAGGCGCGCGTCGATTTCAATTTCCTGCAATTTGCCGCGGCCGACAAGCGTGGCGGGGTCGGGCGAATCCCGCACCTGCAGGGAGGAACCGGCGACTTCGGCGCCCGCGCTACGGACCAATTCTTCCAATTCCCTGAGCGATTCGCGCTCGGGCTGGCCGGCCTCGACGCCGGGGACGCGCCCGGGGCGCTTGCGTCCCAGACCGACGAGGAAGGCGCGTTCGCGTGATTCGGTTGTCCGGGGAGTGGCCATCAATTCAACTTGGACGCTTTCGTTTCCATCATTGTCAGGAGGAACCGCCGGCCGCGCCGGTGGAAGCCAAGCCCAACTCCTTTTCAATGTGAGACAGCACCTCGCGTGACATGGCTGGATCGTCGCCGAACCCCTCGAACCAGCGAACATCGGACTCCTTGCGAAACCAAGTGAGCTGGCGCTTGGCGTAGCGGCGCGTGGCCTGCTGAATGGCTTTGGCGGCGTTGGGGAGATCGAGTTTCCCTTCCAGATGGGCGCGCACTTCGCGGTAACCGATGAACGAAAACGGCTTGGCGTCCGCGGGGGTTCCCCTGGCTATCAGCGCGCGAACTTCCTTCGGCCATCCATGATCCATCATTTCCACGGTGCGCTGTTCGATGCGCTCGTAGAGATCCGCGCGGGCCGGCATCAGACCAATCTTGATGGGCCGGAAGCCTTCCAGGCGGTGGCGGCCAGCCTTGTGCAATTCGGTGATAGTTTTTCCAGCCAGTACGCAGACTTCAATGGCGCGGACGAGCTTGGAAGTGTCGCGCGGCCCGATGCGCGCGGCCGATTCTGGATCCATCTTCGCGAGCAGGCGATGGAGATGGCCGGGAGCGCGGCGTTCGGCGCGGGCGCGGAGCCGGGCGCGCAACTCTTCGGAGCGAAGGGGCGCATCGGCGAGACCTTCGAGAAGAGCGCGCAAGTATAATCCCGTGCCGACGGTGAGGACGGGCAGGCGGCTGCGGCTCCGCAAGTCGGAAAGCACTTCGAGAGCGCGGCGGCGGTAATCACCGGCGGTGAAGACCTCGTGCGGCTCCAGGATGTCCAGAAGATGATGCGGGACAATGGCCCGTTCCTTCGGTGTGGGTTTCGCGGTGCCCACGTCGAAGCCGCGATAAACCTGCGTGGAATCGCAGGAGACCACTTCCCCGCCGAAACGCTGGGCCAAGAGAATGCCGAGCGCCGATTTGCCGGAGGCGGTGGCCCCGACAATTACGACGAGCGGCATGGAAGCCGGCGCGGGCGGAGAAACGATTGAATTCTCGTCCATCAGAAATTCTTCCAATACCGGACCATCAAAAAGATGAAGGCAATCATCCCCAGGAGGATGATCCCCAAAACCTGATTGCGCGTGGGCTTCACTGGGCGGAAGACAGGGGTAAATTGTACAGGAAAATAAAGCGGAGCTCGATATAGGGTCCGGTGAAAGCCGGGGGGAGCGGCTCGAAGGGGCTGGAGGCGCGAATGGAGGACATGGCCGCGCGGTCGAGAGGATCCTTCCCCGAGGTGCGTTCGAGGTAGGGCTCCTGATTGGGGACAACCCCATCGCGCATGATCCTGAACGTGAGCATGACGCGGCCCTGTTCACCCATACGGGCGGATTCCGGAATGATGGAATACCAGTTGCGGCGAACACTGGCGAGCACGCGGTTCAAATAAGTGTTGAAGTCAACGCCCTCATCGGGAGTGAGCATCTGGATGGCCCCGCCGAGGTAACCCTGCGAGCCGCCGCCGGAAAGAGGCGATTGCGGCATGCCGCCCTCGAAGCCGATGCCGCGGCCCTGACCACCGTTGCGCGCGGCCTGATCCAATCCCTGTCGAATAGAATTGCCCGCAGACAGTTTGGGAAGAATCAAGCCATTCGAGGGAGTCTGCGGCGGCTTCACGGGTTCGAGGCGCGGCGCGGGATTTCCGGGTTCGGGGCGCGGCTGCGGATTGGCGGGCGGCAATGTGGATTGCGGTCCACCGCCGGGGTTCGGTGAAGGAGGCGCGGCGTCGCGGGGTTGATCGTGGATAACGGCCGGAGGCTGCGGCGTGCCGGGGATGGGATCCATGACCGGCGGAGCAAGCTGGCGGATCACTTTTGGATCAATGCGCATCACCGGACTGGTCGGTCCGGGCAAGGGGCGCGGGAGTTGGACGCTCTTCATGTCCGGCGGCAGGTAAAGATAACCAAGCTGGCGGGCGGCGAGGTCAATTTCCGCCTGGGATTGCCTGTGCGGGGCGAGGAGACTCGGAATCAGCAGCAGTAGGAAAATTGCGACAGCGTGGAGCACCGCCGAAGTCCCGCGCAGAACCCAGCGCGTTTCACCAACCAGTCCGGGAGCGGGCTGGGCGAGCAAGTTCACTTCGCCGGTGGTGATCACGTCGGGCTCAAGCACGGCGGAGTGCGCCGGAGTGATTGTGGACGCGTGCGCCGTGAATCCCACGGGCTTCGCATCCCTGGGGATGGCGATGCGGTGGTCCAGCATTTTCAGCGGGACATGCGAAGGAATGAACTGCGTGGTGTCCAAGGGCACGGTGGGGAAATCGCGGGCGATGACCATGCGCTTGGAGAGTACATCGAGCGGAATGTATGACGGAATGCTGGAGCGGGACTCGAGCGGCGCTCCGGTGAGGTCGGCGGCCATGAGGGTGCGCGAATCGAGCTCGGTCTTGCGGCGCTGTCCGGTCTCCCCCGGGACATCGCTCAGGGGGCGGGAATTTTCGGGAACGAGGAAGCGTCTTTTCATTGTGATGCCGAGGGAGACACGAATACACCTAGTTGGACGCGGCGGCCATGATCCTGGATGCTTTGAGCCACGCGTCCGGCCAATTCGAGAGCATTGCGTCCCGCCACGCCATCCACTTCGGGGGCCTGACGCGTGCGAACGGATGTGAGGAAGGCATCCAGTTCAGCGCGCAAGGGCTCCTGCGGTACGGTGGATAGTTTCTCAAATGCGAAATCGGGCTCCGCGCCAGGCTGGCGGACGCTGACGCGCAAGGCGTCCTGGCGGGTGTAATCGAGCGAAACGTATTCCTTCTCCTGAAAGAAACGCATCTTGCGGACGCGCTCCGTGGAGACGCGGCTGGCGGTGACATTGGCGACCGCGCCGCCGGAAAATTCCAGGCGCGCGTGGGCGATATCCACTTTGTCGGAAACGACGGGAATGCCGACGGCGCGGACATCGGTGACCGGCTCGCGAACGAGGGAGAGAAGAATGTCGAGATCGTGAATCATGACATCGAAGATGACGTCGATATCGAGGCTGCGGGCGGAGAAAACGCCGAGGCGGTGCACCTCAAAGAAGAGCGGGCGGCCGAGAATTTTCCGCGCGGCGATGATGGCGGGGTTGAAGCGCTCGAGATGGCCGACCTGCAGGATGCGGCGGCTTTGGCGCGCGACGGCGATCAATTCATCTGCACCGGTCAGGCATTGCGCCAGGGGCTTTTCGACGAGGACGTCAATTCCCTTTTGCATGAGGGCGGCGGCGATACGCGCATGTTCGGCGGTAGGGACGGCGATGGACACAGCATCGACGCGTCCAACCAGCGCGTCGACGTTGGGAATAATTTCCGTAGAGTATTCGGTTGCGACAGCGCGAGCGCGATCGGCGTTGGCGTCCACGATGCCGATGAGTTCGGCGCCGGGCAGGTCGCGATAGACGCGGACGTGGTTGCGGCCGAAGTCACCGACGCCGACCACGGCGACACGGATGCGAGAGGCGGTCACTTCTTGCCTCCCGATGTTTGAGCATTTGTGCCCGCGACTGGCGCAGGCTCGAAAGCCTGAATGGCGATTCCGGCGGCGTCCGCTTCGGCGATCAGTGTTTCGCGGTCGAAGAGCAGGGTTCGATGTGCGTCCAGCGCCAAGGCGGTGACGCGGCAGCGCTTCATCACCTCGATGGTGGGCAGGCCTACCACGGGGACATCGAAGCGCATGTCCTGGCCGGGCTTGCTGACCTTCACCAAAGTAAGCTCGGCGCCGCCGGAGATGCGCGCGGCGCGTTCGATGGTCTCGTCGGTGCCCTCCATGGCTTCGATGGCGACGCAGGCGACGTCGCGGACGACAATCGTCTGGCCCAGATCTTTCGCGGCGATGTAGCGCGCGATCTCGAGACCGTAGGAGATGTCGGCGGCTTCACGGGCGTCCGGGGCGCGGCGTGTGAGCACGCCGGGAAGCGGCACGAGCGGCTTGAGAAATGCGGTGGAGTCCACGAGGGTGATGCCCTCTGATTCCAAAACGCGCGCGACGGCGCCAATCAACGAGTCCGTGTTTTTCCGGGGCAGCGCGAGCAACAATTTCGCGAGCCGCCAGTCCGGCCGGATGGAGCTGAAAATCTTGTTGTGCTTCACCTGTCCTGCCATGACCGCGCGGGTGACTCCCTCTTTGTGGAGAAGGTCCACGGTCTTGCTCAGCTCCCCGAGGCCAACCCAATGCAGGCGCTTGGCCACTTTTTCGAGATCAGGCGAAGCTTCCTCGCGAAGGGCGATGACGGCCATTTCAATTCCCTGGCTGCGCGCGCCTTCCAGGACGAGAAAAGGAAAGCGGCCGTTCCCGGCAATCAAACCCCACGGGGAGGAGGGAGTTGCAACGGGCGAACTGGATGGATTCACAATTCCCATGGCTGCGGCCTACTTGGTGAGACCGCGCGTGACGGATTCAATAAAGGCGATCAATTCTTGGACGTCGGCGGACCACGCGAGCGTTTCGCGCATCTGCTGGACGGCCTGCGAGGTATTCAACTTCGAGCGGACGAGGAGGCGGAAGGCCTGCTCGATTTGGCGGATGCGTTCGGCGGTGAAGCCGCGGCGCTCGAGGCCCACTTTGTTGATGCCGAAACAATGCGTTTCGCGCTCGGTGACCACGAGGCTGAAAGGCGGAACGTCCTGGGTGATCACAGTGTTCGCGCCGATATACGAGTGGCGGCCGATGCGGCTGAACTGGTGTACGGGACTGAAGGCGCCGACGGTGGCGTAGTCCTGCACTTCCACGTGGCCGGCAAGAGTGGCGCCATTGGCGAAAATGGTGTGGTCGCCAACCTGGCAATCGTGCGCGATGTGCGAATAGGCCATGAAAAGATTGTGGCTGCCGATGCGCGTCACGCCGCCGCCATGCGCGGTGCCGCGGCTGACGGTGACGCATTCGCGGAACTGGTTTGATTCCCCAACGACGAGTTCGCTGCGCTCGCCGGCAAATTTCAGATCCTGCGGATCGCTGCCCGTGGAAGAAAACGGGTGGAACACGTTTTTCGCGCCGATATGGGCGGGCCCTTGAATGACGGCGTGGGACATCACGCGGCAAGCGTCGCCGAGTTCGACTTCATCACCAATCACGGCCCAGGGGCCGATGGTGACGCCTTCGCCGAGCCGCGCGCGGGAGGAGACCTGGGCACGCGAATCAATTTGAACTCCGGCGGGTCGGTGGACCACTTCGGTCATGCGCGCTTCACTCATCCCTTTTCCGCCGCGGGCTCCACGGGAGCGTCGCGATCAATCATCTTGCACATCAGGGTGGCTTCGGCGGCGAGTTCACCGTTCACGCGCGCTTCGCCCTGCAGCTTGCAGAAGGTGCCGCGGAAGTTGAGAACCTTCACATCGAGCAAAAGTTGCTCGCCGGGCACCACGGGGCGGCGAAAACGGGCGTTATCCACGGCGACGAAATAGAGCAGCTTCCCTTCGCGGTCCTCGATCTCCTGCAACAGCAGGAGGCCGCCGGCCTGCGCCATGGCTTCGATGATGAGGACGCCGGGCATGACCGGCTTGCCCGGGAAATGTCCCTGAAAATAGGCCTCGTTGATGCTGACGTTCTTCACTCCGAGGATGCGCTTGAAGCGCTCCATCTCCAGAATGGCATCCACCAATAGGAAGGGATAGCGGTGCGGCAGGATTTTCTGGATGCCGATCGTGTCAAGAATCATCTGCAATTCCCCCCACAACAACGCGCGGGCCCGCTAAATGACAGGCTTCCGCCACGGCCTGAATGGCCGAAAAGTTCCCCCAGGCAAACAATGAATTATACGCGATGCGAGCGGGCCGCGCAGGCATTTCGGGCTTGGCGACACGCAGACAGGCTCTATTCGTAGCGGAGAGCGACCATGGGATCCACGCGGGATGCTCGCCGGGCGGGAAGGAATCCAGCGAAGAGGGCCACTCCGACCATTACGAGTGTTGCGGCGGCGATTGTGAGGGGATCGCCGGGATGCACATTGTAGAGTTCGCTTGCGATGAGACGCGAGGCTGCAAGCGAACCGGGGATACCGATTGCCAGGCCGATGACGACAAGGAGAAAAGTTTCGCGCAGGACCATCCAGGAGATGTCTCCGCGCTGAGCGCCGAGCGCCACGCGAACACCAATCTCACTGGTGCGGCGAGTGACCGAGTAGGCCATGAGTCCATAGAGGCCGACAGCGGCGAGGAGCAATGCGAGCAGGCCGAACAGACTCGTGAGCGAGGCGACGAGGCGCTCCTGTACAAAGGATTGGTTCACTTGTCTGATGAGGGTGCTTTCGCCAAAGATTGGCAGGCGGCTATCCACGGCTTCGATTTCCCGGCGGAGGGAAGGAACAATGCTTGTGGGATCCATGGACGTGCGGATCTCGAAGGTCATGACTCCTGAGTTTCCGACTTGAAAGTAAGGGACGTAAGCGGCTGGCCGATTCGTGTCGCGCGGATCATGGTATTTGGCGTCCTGGACGACGCCGACAATTTCGCGGATGAGGGGCGTATCCGAACTGAAGCGGCGGCCAATGGGATTTGAGTCTCCGAAATAGGTGCGTGCAAAACTCTGGTTGATGACGACCACGTTGGGGGTGGTGAGGTCATCCGAGATGGTCAGACCACGTCCGAGGACAATGGGCATGCCAATTGTCGCGAAGTAGTCCGGGCCGACGTAGTTGAGTTCCACCAACTGATTCTCGGTTGGCGTAACGGTATCCCCTTGAACTTTTAGGAAAGACTTGATCGCGCCGGGGGTCATGGGAGTGAGAAGGGAAAAACTTGCCGCCTGAACACCCGGAGTGGCGCGGACGCGTTCCAGCAATCTTCTGAACAATGCCATGTGCTGTTCACCCTTGTATCCGACGAGAGACGGATTAATGGAGAGCAGCAGGGTGTTGTTCTCATCGAAGCCGGGATAGATGTTTTTCAGATTGCTAAGGCTGCGGACAAGCAGGCCTGCGCCAATCAAGAGGATCAGAGAAAGCGATACCTGCGAGACGACGAGCACTTTCCCAAGGCGCACACCCGCGCGTGCACCGCCGAGGCTTCGCGCAGATTCTTTCAATCCCGCTGACAAATCCACGCGCGCGGCGCGCCAGGCGGGAGCGAGGCCGAACAGGACCGCCGCGAAAAGAGAAATCAAGAGGGTGAAGGCGAGGACGCGCAGGTCCGGCTGCACATTTAATGGAATCGGCACAGTCCCCGGAGACATGAGAACCAACAATGACTTGCTGCCCCAGAAGGCGATGAGCAAGCCCAGCGCTCCTCCGCCCAGCGCAAGCAGGACGCTCTCGGTCATGAGCTGGCGAATCAAGCGTGCGCGCCCTGCACCGAGTGCTACGCGAACCCCGAATTCGCGCCGGCGCGCGGTGGCGCGTGCCAACAGCAAATTTGCGACGTTTGCACAAGAAATCAGAAGGAGTAGTCCGACGACGACCATGAGGATGGACAAGGGTTTCGAGAAGCGCCGGCGCAGCAAGTTCAATCCCCTGCTGCCGGGTTCCACCTGCACAATGGTCTCGAGAATCACCTTGCGCGCTTCGGCCGAGTACCTGGGATCCCTGATGCGCAGCTGTTTCACGTGGTCGAAAATAACAGCTACGTTGGATGCGGCGCGATCCATGGTCATTCCCGGTCGCAACCTGGCAAATATCGGTAGCCAGTTGCGATTGAGCGCGGAAAGGATGTCATTCGGTGTGCCGGCCATTGCAAAGTCCGGGCGCACCAAATTCGCCGTCGTCACTGGCACCCAAACGCCTATGGACGCGCCGGGCTGCATGCCAAAAAACTCAGGGGGCGTGACACCGACAATTGTGTATGGAGAATTATTGATGGTGACGCCTTTTCCTACGATGGATGGGTCGCGATTAAAGCGCGAAGTCCAATAGGAATCGCTGATGACGGCAACGGCGCTTCCGCCCGAGGCGCCGTCATCTTCCGGAGAAATCGTGCGGCCTTGGGCCGCGTTCACACCCAAAACGGAAAAATAGTTGCCGGAGACGAATTCAAGGGTTGCGAGACCCCCATGGCCATCCACGCCCAGATCCGCTTTCCCAAAGTTGTCAGAGGTGAAGACGCCGCTGAAAACTTCATTTCGATCTCGGAATTCAAGATAGGCGGGGTAAGAAAATGTTGGATATGAGTCACCGGATGGATCTACTGGACTGAGAGTCACAAGTTGTTCTGGGTTCTTCACGGGAAGCAACCGCAGAAGGGCGGCATCAACCAGTGTGAAGATGGCGGTGTTGGCCCCCGTGCCGAGAGCGAGGGACAGCACAATGACCAAACTGAATGCGGGGCTCTTGCGCAGTGTGCGCAGGGCGAAGCGCAGGTCCTGCCAGAGGGATTCGAGGAAACCGATGCTGTTCATGTGATAGATCTCCTCTCGAATCAGCGTTTGATTGCCCAACTTGCGCAGGGCGGCGAAGCGCGCATCTTCATTGGACATTCCGCGCGAAATGTTTTCGGATGCTTCGATTTCCAAATAGGAGTCGAGCTCGCGCGCGCGCTCGGCATCCCACTTTTTCCGGCGAAAAATGCGAAGCCAGCTCATGAGCTTCTCCCGATGGGGTCGGAAAGCGCCATGGTCACCTACTCATGGCGCAGAGCGACCATGGGGTCCACCTTCGTCGCTCGTCGGGCGGGAAGGAATCCTGCAAGCGATGAAACGATGAGCATAAGAGCAACCGCGAGGGCAATGGTTGCCGGATCGTTCGGCGCGAGCCCGTAAAGCATGCTGGAAATCAGTCGTGTTCCCGCAAATGCCACGGCAAGTCCAACGACAATCCCAGCGATGACCAGGCCGAGCGATTCACGCATCACCAACTGCAAAACGTTCCCACGCTGCGCGCCAAGCGCCATGCGAAGGCCAAATTCCTTTGTGCGGTTGGCCACGCTGTATGCCAGAAGGCCGTAGAGTCCGATGCAGGCAAGCGTCAGCGCGAGTAGGCCAAAAAGACTCGACAGCCACGCGAAGTGCCGTTCTCGCGCATAGGTAAGTTCAGCCTGTGCGGACTGGGTGCGAAATTCGGAAAGGAGCAAATCAGGGTCTGATTCATTGACGGTGCCGCGGATCAAGGCCACCAGACGCATGGGATCCGTCTTGGTGCGGACTTCAAACGTCACGGGAGAGGGTGAGAATGGATAAAAGATTGTCGGGGGAATCTCCTGGCGCACGGTGGTAAATTTTGCATCGCGCACAACTCCCACAATTTCGGCGAGTTCATTCTCCGGGCAGCCCGAGGAAGTCGGACTTTTCATTTCGCAAAAACGCTGACCGATGGGATTCACGCCGGGAAAATACTTTCGCGCCAAAGACTCATTGATGACTGCCGTATAGGGCCTGCTTTGTGCCCTGCCGGCGAGCCAGCGCTGCGTGTCCTGAATTGTCAGGGTCCGCCCGAGCATCATGGGCATGCCCATGGTTTCGAAGAAATTCGGCCAGACATATTGCAAGAAAACGGTGGAGTCTTCGTCAGCCTGACGCACGCGGCCCGGGACCCAAAGGAACGGCATGGCAATGTCGCCGCTCAAGAGCGGCAGGCCGGAAGCGGTGGCCATCTGAACTCCGGGAACGGATTGAATGCGTTCCATGGCCAATTGATAGCGTGACGGAACTTCCGCGCGCGGATGCCTATTGAGCTGGGGATCGGCGTTGAATAACAAGAGATTCTGGATATTGAAACCGACGTCAGCATGTTCCAGGTTGAGAACTGTGCGCGTGAAGAGACCGGCTGCAATCAAGAGAACGAAGGACATGGCGACCTGCGCGATCAGGAGCGCCTTGCCCGCGAGTGCGCGCGAACCCTGAGGCGCGCGGCCGCTGTCTTTGATGGCTGCGGACAAATCCATCCGCGTGGCCCGCAACGCGGGCGCCAACCCGACGAGCACGCCGGTTACAACAGCGACGGCGATCGTGAATCCGAGGACGCGGAGGTCGAGCCGGGATTGGATTGCAAAAGAAAGGTTCGTGACCTGAATCCATGACAGGTAGAGATCCTTGCCCCAAAATGCAAACAAGGCTCCGACCGATGCGCCAAGAACCACTAACAAGACATTTTCGGTCAGGAGTTGCCGAACGAGGCGCGCGCGGCTTCCCCCCAAGGCGATGCGGACTGCGATCTCCCTGCGGCGCACCGTGGTTCTCGCCAGCAACAGGTTGGCGAGGTTGGAGCAGACAATGAGCAGGACAATGCCGACGATGACCATCATGGTCACGATGGACCGTGAGAGGGCTTCGCGGGATTCAGTGAGGCCCTGGTTGCCGGCGACCACTTCCAATCGCGGCGCGTCCGGAGGCTCCTTCGCTCCTTTGGAGCGCGGGCCCTCGTTCCAACCTTGCAAGGCAGCGGAAAAGAATGCGGCTTGCAAATCCGCGCGCACCTGGTCGAAAGATGATGAGGGCCTTTTTCTTCCCATGACCATGACGGCCCAGATCCACGGTTGCTCTTTCATTTTGGAGAGGAATTTTGGCCCGGAATTGCCCAAGCCCGGGGCTGCCGCCAATGGGATGGTGAGATCCGCGGAGACACCCAGTTGTTGTGTGCCCAGGAATTCCGCGGGCGTAACGCCGATAATGGTGAGGGACAGATTTCCCAATGGAATCGCCTTCCCAATCACGGCGGGATCCAAACCGTAGCGGCGTTCCCAATAACGGTGGCTGATCACGACCACGAGGTTTGCTGATTCGGTGTCATCGCCACCAGCGAACAACCGGCCCAGGGCAGGGGTCACACCAAGAGCGGAGAAGTAATTGCCGGACACGAATTGTCCGGAAAGATGGCCAGGCTGTCCATCCGCGCCGTCCGCGCTGAACATCCCGGTGAAAGCGAACACATCGGAAAGCGTCCGGGTCTGCTCCCTGAATCGCTCGTAAGTCAGAAATGAAAATGATTTTCCCGCGGTTGCGCCGGTTACGGGGTCTATCGAAACTCCAGGCCGAAATCCCCCACCCATCAGTTTGGGCCCCGAGGACCAGCGGAACAGCACAAGTTGCTCCGGATTTTTCACGGGCAACGACTTGAACAGCACCTCGTTGGCCACGCTGAAGATGGCGGTGTTTGCTCCGATACCGAGAGCCAGGGACAAGATCGCTACAACAGTGAAGCCGGGGCTCCGGAGGAGAATTCGCGCGCCGTGGCGCAGGTCCTGCCAGAGCGATTCAAGAAACCCGATGCTGTTCATGTGGTAGATCTCCTCGCGAATCAGCGTTTGATTGCCCAATTTGCGCAGGGCGGCGAACTTCGCATCGTCGCTCGACATCCCGCGCGAAATGTTTTCGGAGGCTTCAATTTCCATGTAGGAGTCGAGCTCGCGCGCGCGCTCGGCATCCCACTTTTTCCGGCGAAGAAAGCGTAACCAGTTCATGGTTTATTCCGTAACCGGCCGCAAGACGCGGCCAATGGCGCGGACCAATTGCTCCCAGCGCCCGGTCTGCGCCGCGAGTTGTTTGCGGCCAACGCGGGTCAAGCGGTAATAACGGGCCTTGCGATTGTTCTCGGAAGTGCCCCAGAAGGAGGAGATCCAGCCGCGATCCTCCAGGCGGTGGAGCGCGGGATAGAGCGAACCATGCTCGACCTGGAGAACGTCATCCGAGCGGTGCTCGATAGCGTGGGCGATGGTGTGCCCGTGCGCGGGGCCCAAAACCAGCGTCCTGAGGATTAACAGGTCGAGCGTGCCCTGGATCAAATCGCTTTGCAGCGGAGGCGCATCACGTTTCGGCATGGCCGGTCACCCCTTTTACTCCCATAGAGTATCTACCCAAACAAATGGCGCCCTACAGGCGCTTTTTCATATAGACGCTGGTGCAGGGGAAATGTCACTGGATTTCTTAGGAAGAATATCTATGGGTAGGAGAGAAGTGCCAATGTGTTTGGAAATACGGCGGTTGTGGCCGCGGGGCGCGCACGTATAATGCCATCGGCCATGGACGAGACAACACAGTTCCTGCGCGCGCTGCGGCGCGATTTGCGGCGGCACGAAACCGGAATGCTGCGCTTGCTCGGGCGTTTCGTTCGCGCGGAATCCCCGTCATTGGACAAAGGAGCCGTGGACAAATTCGGAAGAATCCTGGCTGGGGAGTGGCGTAAACGCGGCGCAAAAGTGAAATTTCTGCGGCAGAGTGAGCGGGGCGATCACTTGTTCGTGCGGCTGTGGTGCGGGCCGGGGCGTCCTGCTGGCCGAATCCTGCTCCTGGGTCACATGGACACCGTCTATGAAATGGGGAGTCTGCGAAAAATGCCGTTCAAGATTTCCGGCGGGCAGGCGTGGGGCCCGGGGACCTTCGACATGAAGGGCGGG
>JBGOTC010000041.1:0-14473 GCA_041476305.1 Terriglobia bacterium | reverse complement strand
CGGCAATGCGCCGATGTAGGTGCGGCGGTGGCCGCGAATTTCAGCTTCATCGTGCATCCCGCCAAGTGAGATGCGCACGAACTTGCGGCCCATGGCCCGCGCGATGGATTTCCCGAGGGAAGTCTTGCCCACGCCCGGAGGCCCGACGAAGCACAAAATGGGGCCCTTCATTCCCGGCTGGAGTTTTTTCACCGCCAGGTAATCCAGGATGCGCTGCTTCACTTTTTCGAGGTCGTAGTGATCCTCGTTGAGGATGGCTTCCGCCTTCGGAATGTCAATTTCCTCCGCGCCGGAGGATTTTGTCCACGGCAGGGTGGTCATCCATTCCAGATAGGTCCGAGAAACCATGTACTCGGCGGAGGAAGGCGTCATGCGCTCCAGACGCTTCAGTTCGCGCTCGCACTCCTTACGCCCTTCGGGTGACATCCCCGACTCTTCAATCTTCTTCCGCAGCTCTTCGACTTCAGCCTGGCCGTCGTCAGTTTCGCCGAGTTCCTTTTGTATGGCCTTCATCTGCTCGCGCAATAGGAACTCGCGCTGGCTCTGACTGACCTGCTCGTGCACCTGCTCCTGAATCTTGTTTTTCAATTCCAGGACTTCTAGTTCCTTGCTCAGCTCGCGGATCAGGGTCTCCAGGCGCTTGCGGACGGAGGCCGTCTCCAGCAACTCTTGTTTGACCAAAGTGTTCAGAGAAGGCAGCATGCCGGCGATGAAATCGGCCAGGCGTCCCGGGTCCTCCATATTCAGGACCACGTTCTGCAGATCATCGGAGAGTTGGGGCGAGCGAGCTACGACGTCGCGGAACAGCGTCTGCGCGTTGCGCCGAAGCGCCGTCAGTTCCGCGTCGTCCGGGCCGGTGATATCCGGCTGGGGCTCCACGCGCGCGCGCATGAATGGCTTCAAACTGATAATTTCCGCGATGCGGATGCGCTGCAGCCCTTCCAGAAAAATGACCATGTTGCCGTTGGGCATTTTCACGGTCTTGTGAAGCTTGGCCGCGGTGCCGACGGCGTGAAGATCGGCGCTGCCGGGATCGTCCACGCGAGGATCCAGTTGCGCCACAACCCCAAGGATTCTCTCTTCCCCCTGGAATGAGTTGACCAGGGCAAGCGAAGTTTCGCGTCCGATGGGCAACGGCGTGACGCCGCCGGGAAAGAGCACGATGTCCCGCACGGGCAGGATGGCCAACTCAGTTGGAATTACGGATTGCTTTTCGCTCATTCGTCCCCCAGTGCCCCCAAAGGTTGGGAGCACCTCACCTTCCAATTGAGTTAGATGCAGCAGCCAGAGAAGAGTTGCGCTTCTCTAAACAGGTACACTCATAAAAGCTTAGTCTATCAGGCTAAACATTGTACTACGATACAAAATCCATTGCAATCAAGCGAACCTGCAACTGTAACGCTATAAATATCAATAGGTTATAGAGTTGCCGAATATGAGCGAGTCGCTTCTCGCTGGAATCGGACTAGGCGTCCTGCGCCGATTTCCCCGGAAATTCGTTCCTTATATATGCGAGGGCTTCCTCGCGTGTGCGAAGCGCCCCTTCCAGTTGAGCATCCTCCACGGATTGCAAAATGACCTTGAACAATGGCCCAGGTTGGAACCCCAGTGATCGAAGATCTTCACCAGTTACCAGTTTCTGCGGGCGGACTTGTTCCGGGGGCGTCTCCGCCAGGAACTTGTTGATGAACTCCCAGTTTCCGAGCATGCCGTGGCAGGAGAGGCAGTCCATTCGATGCAGTTCAAGATGCTCCTCAAATCTCGGCTGGCGCACGAAGCGCTTCAGAGTTGAGGGCCGCATCTGCAGGACGTCCTTGAATTTCATGTGGCTGGCGACGAGCTTGGCGATTTGATCCGTATCTTCGTTCGAGAATCTGAAGCGACGGCAAATTTCTTCCGTCATCCGCGCGCCCACTTCTTCATGGCCATCGAAACGGATACGGTTGCCGGTCTTGCCGGCCGGCGCAAAAGTGGGCGGTTTGCCAACGTCATGGAGCAACGCGCCCCACGCCAGAGTTGGTGATGAGCCCGCGGGCAATTTTTCCAGGAGCATGCGGGTGTGAATCCAGACATCGCCTTCGGGATGAAACTCCGGCGGCTGCGCCACGCCTTTCATCTTCGTTACTTCCGGCAAGAGGATTTCCAGCAGACCGGTTTCGTCCAGCAATTCAAATCCGCGGCGCGCCGCTCCTTCGGTGAGTATTTTGGTCAACTCATTGCGCAGGCGCTCGGCGGAGACTTGACTAATCCCCCAAGCGAGATCGCGGATCGCGGAGTGCGTTGCAGGATCGATGGTGTAGCCGAACCGCGCGGCGAAGCGCACAGCGCGCACCAGGCGAAGCTTGTCCTCGGCAAATCGCAATCGAGGATCGCCGATGGTGCGGATAATCTTGCGCTGGAGGTCTTCGCGGCCGCCCACAAAATCGAGTACTTCGGCGGTCGCCGGGTCCATCATCATCCCGTTGATGGTGAAGTCGCGCCGCTTCGCGTCTTCCCGAGGGGTGGTCGCATAAACGACGCGGTCGGGGTGACGTCCATCGGAATAGCCGACATCGGAGCGGAAGGTTGCGACCTCCACCTGCGCCGCTTCGCCCGGCACAATGACGACTCCAAATTGCGCGCCGACGGTCAAGCTGCCGGGGAATAATTCCTCGACGCGGTCGGGCACGGCGTCCGTCGCGACGTCAAAGTCTTCCGGCTCGCGTTTGAGCAGCAGGTCGCGCACACACCCGCCCACGAGGTACGCCTGGTGGCCATGGGCGCACAATTTGGAGCAGATTTGCTCCGCCAGATCCCGCGCTTTTGTGGTGTGTGGCATCATAGGATTATCCGCCGCAAAACGTGAACGCGCCAAGTTCGCAACTTCTGTGTTGTGTTCCGGCAGAACGTCAGTAGCCACGGCCGCGCTTCGGGCTCTCTTTCTTTTCCGGTTTGGAATCCAGCGATCCGCCATATTGAACTTTCTCGAACCCAAAGCGGTCACGCAACTGATCCGTCGTGCGCGCCAGCCGTTCGAGCTTCTCGAGACGCGCGCCATCCAGCAGGTCGAGTTGTTGCGGGCCGTGGGAGAAGCCGGTCAGCGCGGCGCCCAACAGTCTGACTTTCTTGCTCCGCCTCCAGCGCTTCTTGAAAAGGTCATGAAGGGTTCCGAGCACGACTTCATCGAGATCGGTCGGCTCTGAAAACGTTTTCGCATGCGAGGTGGTCTGAAAATTTGCGTAGCGTATGGTGAGGGTCACCGTTTGCGCGGAAAGTCCGGAATCGCGCAGGCGCTTCATGGCCTTTTGCCCCAGGTGGCTCAGCATCACGTGAAGAGAGTTCAAGTCATCCGTGTCCACGCCAAACGTGTGATTGTGCGAAATGGATTTCGGCTCGGCATCGAGGAAGAATTCAAACGCATCTTCCCCACGCGCCTTGCGGTAAAGCGCGCCGCCCCACTTTCCAAGCGCCTCCTCCAATTTCTCGCGCGGCATGGCGGCGATCTGGCCGATTGTTTCGATGTTCAACCGGTGGAGGGCCTCCTCCGTGACTTGTCCGACGCCGGGAATCCGCCGGACACTCAGCGGCGCAAGGAAAGCCTCCTCGGCCCCCGCCGGCACGCACAAGAGGCCGCGCGGCTTGGCCTGGTCGCTCGCCACTTTTGCAACCAGCCGCGTGGAAGCAAGTCCCGCGGAACAAGGCAGACCGGTGGTGCGCGTGATTTCGCTCAGCAGCGCGTGCGCCGCGGCAAGTGGCGGACCGTGAAGTCGCGCAGTGCCGCTCAAATCGAGATAGGCTTCGTCAATGGACGCCATCTCCACAATCGGAGAATATTTCGCGAGGATTGCCGCCACTTTGTCCGACCACTCTTCGTAGAGCGAATGGCGGCCATCGAGAAATACGGCGTGCGGGCAAAGTTTCGCGGCCGTGCGCAATGGCATCGCGGAATGAACTCCGAATTTCCTCGCCTCATAGCTGGCCGCGGAGACCACACCGCGCGCATCGGGGCGCCCTCCTACAATTACCGGCTTGCCGCGCAGATCCGGCCGATCCAGCAACTCCACGGAAACGTAGAATGCGTCCATATCCAGGTGCAAAATGGAAGCGGATTCACGCGCAGCCGCACCGCTTTGCTCTTCCTTCTTCGCGCGATATTGGGCGAGCTTCGGCATATCAAACTCAATTCTTGACGGCGGAGATCACGCGGATGATGCCTGCCAAGTCTGCGGTCGCGCTCACTCGTGTCCACCCGCGCGCTGCATCGAGCAATTCACTCACAGGTTCAAACTGGCCCGCGCCAAGTTCCAGCACCAGAAGGCCGCCGGGCGCGAGACGTTCAGCGGCTTGTGCAATGAGCGGAGAATAAACCGCGAGGCCGTCGTCGCCGGCAAAAAGTGCGACGCCTGGTTCGTGATCGCGGACTTCGCGCGGCAAATAATCCGCGTCTCGCCGGGCAATGTAGGGCGGGTTGCTGACGATGACGTCGAACCGCGCCGGCTCTGCGATGTCGCGAAGCAGATCGCTCTCGACGAAATTGATGCGGCCCTCAAATCCATGCCGCGCGGCATTTCTTCCCGCGACTTCAAGAGCCGCCGCCGAAATATCCGTAGCGCAGATTTTCGCGCCGGGCAATTCTTTCGCCAGCGCTACGGCGATGCATCCGCTCCCGGTTCCGATATCGGCGACGTGCATGCTCGCGTTGCGCCGCGCTTCGCCCAGCCGCGCGATGGAAACTTCGATCACATGCTCCGTCTCCGGCCGCGGGATCAACACGTCCCGGCTGACTTCAAAATCCAAGCCCCAGAATTCCTGTTTGCCGGTCAGATACTGCGTGGGAGTTCCCGCGGCGCGTGCGGTGACCAAATCAAAATAAGAAGCGACATCTTCAGCGGACAAGGGTTGTTCGGGGTGCGCGTAAAGCCACGCGCGGCCGCGGGCCATCACCTTCATCAATAACAACTCCGCCGCAAGCCCCGCCGATCCCACGCACGAAGTTTCCAGCCGGCGCACTCCTTCGCGAAGCGTTTCTCCAACGCTTCCTGCCGCAAAATGTGCCGACGCCTGTGACATCGCGCGATTCCTCAGGCAGCGTCCAGCTCCTGCTTCAGCCGCTCCGACTGGTAATGCGTTACGAGCGCATCCACCAGCGCCCCGAGTTTGCCATCCATGACGTCGCCCAGCTGGTGCAGCGTAACTCCGATGCGGTGGTCGGTCACGCGGTTCTGCGGAAAATTGTAGGTCCTGATCTTTTCCGAGCGGTCGCCGGATCCGATTTGCCCGCGGCGTTCCGCGGCAATCTGTTCGTGTTGCTTGCTGCGCTCCAGTTCGTAGAGGCGCGCGCGAAGGACGCGCATAGCCTTGGCGCGATTTTTGATCTGTGATTTCTCGTCCTGTTGCGAGACCACGGTTCCGGTGGGCAGGTGCGTGATGCGCACGGCCGAGTAAGTCGTATTCACCGATTGGCCTCCGGGTCCCGACGAGCAAAAGGTGTCGATGCGCAAATCCTTGGCCTCAATCTTGATATCAATGTCATCGGCTTCCGGCAACACGGCCACGGTTGCCGCGGAAGTATGGATGCGCCCTTGCTGCTCGGTCGCCGGCACTCGCTGAACGCGGTGCACTCCGCTTTCATACTTCAGTTTGGAATAGACCTTTTGGCCGGAAATCGCGGCCACCACTTCCTTCACGCCGCCGAGCGAAGTGGGCGAACTCTCCAGCACCTCGACCTTCCAACCCTGCGATTCCGCGTAGCGCGAGTACATGCGGAAGAGTTCTCCGGCGAACAATCCGGCTTCGTCGCCGCCGGTTCCCGCGCGGATTTCCACGATGACGTTTTTTTCGTCCAATGGATCGCGGGGCAGCAGCAGGAGCTTCAACTCCTCTTCAACGGCCTCCTTGCGCGTGCTGAGCTGCTTTTCTTCGTCGTGGGCCAGTTGCCGCATCTCGGCGTCGTCTGTGTCATTGGCCATCTGCTTCGCTTCGCGGAGCCCCTGCTCAATCTGTTTCCACAGCCTGTATTTCTTCACGATCTCGGCAAGCTCGGCGTGCATTTTGGCGAGCTTCTGGATGCGCGCCGAATCCGCCAGGACTTCGGGCGAAGAGAGCTGCGCCGTCATCTCCTCGTAGCGCGCCTCCACCTGGTTCAGTTTTTCATAGAGTGTTGCCATGACTTGGTTCTCCCGCCAATCTCAACAAAATGGACGAATGCAAATCAATGGAACGCGAACGGATGAACTACAGGTAGAGGGCAAGGCGTCCCCGCTTGTGCGGCGGCGCCGAATCGGGAAAGCCTAATAGAACGCGGCGAACATCTCTTCGATTCCAGTTTCAAGAATATCCGGCGGCACAATCGATGTCAAACGCGATGTCTCACGTGATGTCAAACGCGGCGTCCCTGCGCTGTTTCGCTCCGCGAAAACGCTCGTTGAACCGAGTAAAGCACGAGCGCGGTCATCCCCCCCGCGGCCAGCCCCTGCCAGATGCCGCCATGAAGGGAATCCATGGCTCTGCCGAAAAAGAACCTGCCAAGCGTTTCAAGCCACGGCCCATTCGCCACGCGATTGAATCCGGCGCCGAGGATTCCCAGCGTGATCAGGACCAGCACGAAAAGGCCCGCGCCTCCCACGGCCCAGTGCCACGCTTCGGTCCAGCGGAGAGGTTTCGCCAAACGCCGCAACAGCAGAGCGCCCAGCACCTGCGGGACGCATCCAAATATCGTCTCCAAAAAAAATGCAAACAGAAACGCCTTGGCCCAATCCGGCGGGCCACCGTGGTTTTCCCTGCCGATCAGGAATTGCGCCAGCGTGAAGAAAAAGCTTCCGCAGACAATCGCGGCGAGGTAATAGGCCAGGCTTCCGGTACGAGTCATATGCGCCGCTGAATCCCGGGGAAATCCGTCCACACCTTCACGCCGCAAAAGTGCGAGCCTTCCGTGCAGATCGGCGTGGTGATCCCCGCGCGGATGGAGCAGGGCGGCCCGATGTGCCGGGCCAGCTCGGGAACGGCGGCGCGAAGCTGATCCAGTTCTTCCATGGAGGCCTGGTAAATCTCCTCTTGCGCGTTGAAACAGGTGCGCATCGTCCATTTATGCAGCAGATGGAGCAGCGATCCGGATTCCACCAGCCGGACGGCCTTCGCATTCGGCAGCAGGTACATCGCCGCCTCAGGCGGCGCCCCGCGATCCATCAATTCATTCTTGGCCGCCCACGCATCGGCCATGGCCCGCGCATACACTTCCCGTGCGCGCGCGTTCCCGGCAACCAGCATGGGAGTCAAATAGTCCGGCTCCCGCGTGTCCGCCAGCGTCAACAACGGCCGCGAGCCGGGGACCATACGGTGCCGCTGGTCCTGGCTATCCGCGGTGTGGCTGATCTTCTTCGCAAAAGTGAAATACGCGTGTTGCAGCGCGCGCATCATCGGCGCGTGCACGCCGATATTCAGCGTCTGCAACCGGTAAGGGTTCCGCGCCGGGTCAAGCAGCCGCGCGATCGCCTCGCCATCCGGGCACGACGCTTCGGTGATGCCCACCACAGCGCGATAGGATTCCGCGATGACGCGCTGCGCGCGCGGCGACCAGTCCACCAACTTTGAGACTCTGCCTTCGAGCCTCGCGTCGAACTCGCGCGCGAATGCCTCCCCTTCCAGGCGCGCTCCCGCCGATTGCTCCCACTCGGGCAGCTCCTCCAGGGGTTCGTTATCGAAGCGCTCGAAGAACTGCGGGTCCAGCTCGCGCACCCGCGCGACCATTTCGCCAACTACCGCGCGGGATTCCGCTGGAGTATCCGAAGCGCCCTGCATGCGCCACAGCCGGTGCAGCACGATGCCCGAAAGCGTGTGCACCATGGTGGTGGCCGCCGCGACCGGCAAAACGTAGCGGGCGACTTCAATGGCGCGCTTGTCGGCTTGCCTCTCTACCTTTTGGACGCGCCGCGGATGCGAAAGTTTTCCAACGTGCCAGATGTCGCCGAGAATTTCCTTCGCGTCAGGCAACAGGATCGTTGAAAGCTCGCGGTAGTAATCCCAGGCGCGGGCGATGGCCCGCTCGTAGATTGCGCGTTCCGTGGCTCCGAATCCCGGCCCGGCCTCGGGAATGAACGCCACCGCGCGATCGAGCCGCACATAGCGCTGGCTTTGCTGTTCCGAGTTGTAGAACGGGTGCGCGTGCAGAAACGACCAGACGAACTGCCGGCTGACGCCTTCCAATCCAAATTCGAAATGGGCGTGCTGGAAAACAGTGTGGTGTCCGCCGTAAAAAGTGGCCGCGCCGATGGTCAAGCGCTGTTTGTCGGTGACCTCTTCGGGACCGATAATGCGCGGCGCGTAACAGGTCCTGGCCGCGGCGATGGCCGAATCATAAGGATGCGCGAAGGCGTTGCGCAGCGTGACGCGCGGCGCTGCCGCCTCTATGGCGACAACTTCCGGCGTTTCGTCCTGTGGAAGAGGCAACGTGGCCATCGCTCGCGGGCATTCTACACCGGCTGTGGAATCCGTTGCAGTGGTTGTGTGAAGCTCCCGCTGATCTTCAATTCCAATGGACACACTACCGCCTGCGAATGATTCCCTGCCAGGAACAAACCGGCGCTACTTCTTTTGCGCGTTGCCCGCGTACTTGCGGTTGAAGCGCTCGATGCGTCCCGCGGTATCCATCAGCTTCTGTTTGCCGGTGAAAAACGGATGGCAATTGGAGCAGATTTCAACGCGTAGCATTTCGCCCTTCATGGTCGAGCGAGTCTTGAAGGTGTGACCGCAGGCGCAATGGACCAGCACTTCGTGGTAATCGGGATGGATTCCGCTTTTCATGGTGGCCTTCCTCGCGGCCGGTCTGCACGGTGGGGATGGGGTCCCCGAACCGCGTCGCTAGGCCGCGAACAGTTGATTAGATTACGCGAATACCACCGAGGATGCAAAGCGGGGGCCGCGGCCCACTTCAGGCCCTATTTCCCAGCAAACCGTCATGCTTCCATCGAATTCACTCCCCCGGCTCACACTCCTAAGATTTTAGTTGACAAGCCCCCCTGGCCCTGTTTTACACTCCTAATTCATTAGGAGATTGCGCATGGCCCGCCAGAAAAACGAAAACCTCACACCGCTGGAACTCGAAATCATGAACGTCCTCTGGGAGACGGGAGCCGCCAACGTCC
The DNA here is from genome assembly GCA_041476305.1 of Terriglobia bacterium. Lineage (GTDB taxonomy): Bacteria > Acidobacteriota > Terriglobia > Acidiferrales > UBA7541 > DASTCZ01. The sequence continues at coordinate 5,354 of JBGOTC010000041.1, read as the reverse complement.
AGACGGTGCAGAAGCAACTGAACCGGGAGCTGGCCTACACCACGGTGCAGACCATGCTCAACATCCTGCATCGCAAGGGAAAGGTCCGGCGGGCGCTGAAGGATCGCGCGTATTTCTATACTCCCTCGGTCAGCCGCACTCATGTTGTCCGGCAAACCGTGGGCGATATTGTGGAGCGGCTGTTCGGCGGCTCCGCGGAAAGCCTGGTGATGAGTCTCGTGGAGGCAAAGCGCCTCTCGCCGACAAAACTGGCGCGTCTGAAGCGTCTATTTGATGAAGCGCAGGAGGATGGCCATGGAAACAAGTAGCCAGTGGCTGTTGACCGCGTTGCTGAATTCCTGTTGGCTCGTGGCGGGCGTCGCCGCCATCGCATTGCTCTGCGATAAGTTGCTGGGCGGCACGGCGGCGCGCTTCCGTCACAGGTTGTGGGTGGCCGCTCTCGCCGCGTCTTTTTGCCTGCCGATCCTGACGAGCTTTCAATCCTTCTTCGATCTTCGCCTCACTCTCGCGGAGAAATCAGTGATCGCCTCATCTGCGCCGCCGAATTGGCCGGCGGACACAATCTCGTCAGGGTCTTTGCCAAACACATCCATGAAATCGGTGCAAGCCTCCGCGCCAATCACGAAGCCCTCGAGTTTGCAAATCGGAAGAAGCGCCGCCGTGGTCCTTGTCTCCCTCTACTTGCTATTTGTCATGTGCAAGCTCGGGGCGCTGCTGTTCGCCTGGATGCGGACGGGCGCATTGGTCCGCACCGCATATTTTGCCGAGCTTCCCGCGCCGATCCAGGACGTCGTGAAGCGATGTGAGACGGTTTTCAAAGTCTCGCGCGTCCGCGTGCATTTTTCTCCCGCCGTGCCTGTTCCCATTGCCGCCGGCATTTTTCGACCGCTGGTGATTCTGCCCGAACAAATGCTCGGAGAGACCGACGCGGCCATCCTGACCTCCGCCATCGGCCACGAGCTGGTCCACGTCCGGCGCCGGGACTTTGCTCTGAATCTGCTCTACGAATTCATTTGCCTCCCGCTCTCATTCCATCCCGCGGCGGCGCTCATCCGGCGGCGGATCAAGCAGACGCGGGAGCTCGGTTGCGACGAAATTGTCGCTGAACAATTGATGGAGCCCGGCGTCTATGCCCGCTCGCTGGTGGAGCTGGCGGGATCCGCGGCGCCGCTGGGCCAAACCATGAGAACAATCTCTGTGGGCATCAACGATGCCGACATCTTGGAGGAACGCGTCATGAACATGCTCCGAAAGTCCACAATCAGTGTTCGCCGCAGAAATCTGATGCTGGTCGCCGCCTCGCTCCTGTTCGTTGTACCGTGCGTGATAGCCGCGCCCTTCGCGCTCCACTTGACAATCGCTCCGGGCGACACCGCGCAATCAGGCTCGCAGGAGGAACAAGAGAAAAAGGAACGCGAAAGGAAGGAAGCGGAGGCCAAGTCCAAACAGAATTCGTACCCCCGTACCGTGTATTCGCCGCATCCGGAATATACGCAGGACGCCCGCGAAAAGAAGATCGAAGGCACGGTCATCCTGTCGGTCAAGGTTGGCACGGATGGTCTGGTCAAAGACGCGAAGGTCTTCAGGTCACTCTATCCCTCGCTGGATGAAAGCGCGGTGCGGACGGTGAGGGCCTGGCGGTTTGAGCCACAAATGAAGGATGGCAAAGCCATTGCCATGGAAATCAAGGTCGAAGTCAGTTTCAACCTCTACCATGAAAATGCTGAAGAGGCGCGGTACAGAAAGCTGAATCAAGATATGGAACGGTTGAAGAAGGAGCGGGAGGAGAAGGCCAAGAACGAACGGGGCAAATCCGAGGCGGAAATGGTTGAACGGGAAAAGCACGAGCGCGACGAGAAGCGGCTCGAAAAACTCCGGAAGGAACAGCGAGGCTTGGAGGAACGCTCGGAAGGCGGTGCTCGCGAAAAGCAGGAGCGCCAGAAGAAACTGGAACAGGATCGCGGGTACGCGATTTACAACGGAAATGAATATGAGAGCCGCATGCGCGATTCACTCCTGGAAGAGGAAACCGCCAAACGCCGCGCGGACCTCGCCACAAGGGTAAAGATCTCAATGACGCAGGCCATTGAGGCCGCCATGAAGGAACAACCGGGAACTGTTGTTGAATGTGTCCTGGATGGCGAGGGCGACCATGTCTTTTATCGCGTCAAACTGCAAATCGAACTTAGCGTCTCCGTGTCGAGGCAGGGGGAAGGCACGGTTACGACCCAAAACCATGTCATTCACACGATCTTGATTGATGCCGTGAACGGCCGCACGTTGAAGCACGAGCAAAACGAACGCTAGGCGGCGCGAGGGAGATGCCCACGAAGCGCGGATAGTAACTTCGCCTGGGCCTTTCCCAGCACAACCCCTTGCCGCGGAGGCTGCGAAGCGGTAGCTTCGCGCCATGCGCGTGGAAGCCGCGAACCTCCTCAATACGAATGCCGCTCCTCTCGTTGTTTCCCGCCGGGGCGCCAAAGGTGAATTCGCGGACCTGCGCGATAACCCGGCGGCTATCACTGAAATCGCCGCCGCACGTGAACACTACCCGCTCGCAGGCTTCCTTGTAGCGATAAACGGTGAAGGATCGCTCTTTTCCAGTGTACGCGCCAAGGCCTGGGCGGAGGAGCCTGCGCCGGGAGGCAAGGATCACTCCTTCAAATCCCGCGTGGACCTCATCTTCGCCCACGATTTGTTCAATTATTCCGCGGAAAAATATGAAGAGATTGTCAGGCGGCTGGTTGAACTGTGGACGCGCGACCCCGGCACGGAAAGTCTCACAACACGTCTGGAGATCGTTCCCTGCCAGCTTGAGAAAGTGAAGGGCGCGGCCTTGCGGATCGTCCTGACGGCGCAGGGCTCTTCCGTCGAACAGGCGCGAACGCGCTGGGGTCTCGGAATCGTCCGCGTGCAGCAGGCATTGTTGTTTGTATCGAGAGCGATGCGGCAAAAACTGGGGATGGAAAGCGACTAGGTGACGTAGAGACAGCCCACACGCGCTTGTTGGCCTGAAATTCGCTGCGTATAGAGCTTCTTCAACTTTACGCGCACCTCGCCCAGGATCGGCACGCGCAGGACGGCGTGGAAGGAATCGCTCAGCGGCATGTTCTCCGCCACTTCCAGAGCCACTCCACCATAGCTCATATCAATCACTTTCAATGACTCGTCCGCGCCAGCGCCAATCACGGCGACGGCGCGCTTGCCTACCAAAGAAACTCTTTCATATCGGCGGCGCTCCTGACCGGGAGGCCTTCCGGTTTGCGGCGCACCGAGCGATGGCGGGCGCGTTGCGTCCGTGCCCGACGGCGCGAGCCTCTCTGCCTTCCCGCTGGTTTTCAAATCAGATTTGGCCTCGCCTTTCGTCTCGCCCTTCTTTTCGGCTGGACGCGTCGAGCGCGCAGTTTCAGGTGACGTCTGGCGCTGCGATTGCGCTTGCGGGGGCGTTGGAGTCTCCGAGGGGCCTGCGCCGGCTCCCGGTTCAACGCGACTGGAGTATTTCATGCGATACAGCCGCTCATCCGCGACTCTCAAAAGCGTTTCCGTCTGATCGCCATCCTGCGGATAGATCGCCACTCCATAATCCAGCCCCAGCGGGATCTCCATCAACAGGGGCGGCAGAGCGCCGGTAAAGTTCGCGTGAATTCTCTTCCCCAGAGTTCCGGCCTGCTCGGCGTCGGACTGCGGAAGCAACAACGCAAACTCATCGCCGCCAATCCGGAATGCAAAATCGGAAGTGCGCATGGAGTTGCGCAAGGTGACTGCCGCGAGTTGCAGGACTTCATCGCCCCGCGGGTGTCCATAGCGGTCATTGACCTGCTTGAAGACGTGCAGGTCCATGACAATCAACGCGAGGCTGAGGTCATAGCGACGCGCGCGGTTTAATTCCTTGTCAAAATATTCTTCAAAGAGGCGGCGGTTGTAGAGCCCCGTCAGCGGGTCCGTCGCCGCACTGACCTGCAGCTTCTTCAGCTCCTCATACTCCATCAGGATTGGGGCACGCAACAGATTGGAAGTGGAGAGCACGTCCACCATCGCCGTCTTCAGCGCCACCGGACGGCCAAGCACTCGCGTCAATTCGCGCCGGCGGTCAAGGATCTGTTCCCAGACCTCCAGGCTTTGCGATTCCGTCAATTCAAGTTGAGTGAGTGATTTCAGCAGGCGCTGAAGAAAGAGTCCCCGGGCAGCTCGATCCAACCCCTCGAGGGTATCGATCAGCAACTCGAAAAAACTGTCTTCAACGGGCAGGGAATCACCCGTGGGGCGTCCGGGACCGGACATCGACATCTGTCAGTTCCAATCGGGCTTGCCCCAGGGGGAGTGGGGAGAGCGCATTAATCCTCACTGATACTAGCACCCGGGATGCCATCTCGACCTTTATGGGAAAGTGTTGCAGTTGTTCAGCTTACGTCCGATTCCTTGCGGGTTCTATCACATATCCAGGCCAATTGAGCCAGATTTCGGCCAAAGTACAGAGTTCAGGCGAAATTGTTTTCACATAAGGGGCTTTTGCGTCACCTCGCCCCGCTTCCAGGCGATCGTGGCGCCGCAACTTCATTCCAGCGATTTCAAGAATTCCACGCCTACGAATTGCGCGTTCCCCTCCCCCGTCTGCCGCTTGATCTTGGCCTGGATGGGAGGTGTTTCTGGCGGAACCCTTGCAAACGCGAAAGCCGCGGGCGCGGGAGCTGGGATTGTCAGTTGAATGACAGTGTCAGGGCCAAGTGCCCGCGGACTCGCCAAAAATGCGCCTGTAGCGCTGATATCGAAGGTCTTCGTGAGGTCAAGAAAAACTGCTCCAGACGCATCGATTCCCCTGACAAACATGGGAATTTGCAATCTGATCCTCGGTGAACGGCGTCGCTCGGCGGGGCTCAAGCTCATCCCTTCAGGTCTCAAGAGTGGAAATCTTTTTCCTACACACTAGTACTTGCGTTCCAGTACCGTCAAAGTAGCAGATTTGATGCCACAGAGTGCCACCAGGCTGCGCAATCTCTAAATGACTGTATCTGAACCACTTAAGCATTTTCGGGTACGGCGAGATGGCGCCCCAACTTGAATCGTCTGCTCATAAAGTCCACTGGTTTTCCACCATTGTGCAAACTAGGACTCCTTTACCATTGACACGAAATACCTCGTTTGCCACTATTTGCCGTCCCTCATTCGTTTCCGCTCACTCATTGTAAGGGAAACTTTAGGGTGCGGTGTCTTTGCCGCGTTTCCCTTTCAGGCCCAGGTGCCCTTGGAGACGTTTTTGCCCAAGCTAGTTATCGCCGAATCACCGTCCGTTGCCAATCTCTCCATTGGGATTGTCCGGTCCTTGCTTGACACCCTGGATCATCCCGTCCTGGTTG
>JBGOTC010000040.1:0-14518 GCA_041476305.1 Terriglobia bacterium | reverse complement strand
CTGATCGGCGGGCTGCTGATTGGCGGTGGCAATGGGTCAATCGCCTGGGCGGAGGCGATGCGAACGCCGACCAATGTCGTGGCAGTGCTAGTGGCAACGGTACCTCTCTGGATGGCGATCATGGACTGGCTGCGGCCGGGCGGGACGCGTCCAACGGGACGCATCATGATCGCGCTGGCCGTGGGACTCGCGGGAGTGGGGTTGCTGGTCAGCCCGCGCGATCCGTTGCTTCACACGGGGGGCAGCGCGGTTACCCCCATCTGCGCGGTAGTGCTCTTCTTCGGATCCATCTGCTGGGCGGCGGGCTCGGTGTTCTCCCGGCATATGAACTTGCCGAGGTCGCCCCTTCTGGGCACGTCCATATTCGCATTCACGGGCGGAGTGATTGTCACGATCGCGGGACTTGCCAGAGGCGAGGGCAGGATGCTGGATCTGCACCACATTTCATTGCATTCCGGTCTTGCCACGGTCTATCTCACCGTGTTCGGATCGATCATCGGGTTCTCCGCATACACCTATTTGCTTGGCGCGGCGCCAGCCGCGCGCGTCGCGACCTACGCATATATCAATCCTGTGGTGGCCGTGTTTCTCGGCTGGGGATTGGGGGGCGAGGCGCTGACGTCGCGCATGCTGACCGCAGCGGCGATCATCCTGTTGGCTGTGGTCCTGGTGATCACCGCGCCGCATCCTCCGGAGGAATCGAGCGGCCAGCCGGTGGTGCCGGATTGACGAGCACCGAAAAAACTTTGCCTGCAAGAATCGGATAGCGTTCCTTCCGGCAGATTCGTATCCTTAAGCATCAATGCGCTCATGATTCTCGGGCGAGAAGCATCAAGGGGCTCGGAACAAATGGGTTCAGCGGGCAAGACATTCGGTCAGACGAGACGATGGCAAGCCGTCCTTGCCCGCGATGCGAACATGGACAGCAAGTTCGTGTACGCCGTGCGATCCACGGGAATTTATTGCCGGCCGTCCTGCCCTTCCCGCAAGCCTATGAGGGCTCAAGTCCGTTTCTTCCCCGTGCCCCAGGTTGCGGAGAAGGCAGGGTTCCGCGCCTGCCGAAGATGCAAGCCGGACAGATTGAATGGGGAAAACCCATCAACGCAAATGGTGGCGATTGCCTGCCGCGAAATCGAGCGGAATGCGGAGCAGCCGCTCGGGCTTGCGGGGTTAGCGGCGCAGTCGGGAACGACGGCACACCGGTTGCACCGGATGTTCCGCCGCGTGCTCGGGATCACGCCGCGGCAATTCGCGGACGCTCTGCGGGTGCGCCGATTGAAAAACAGTCTTCGCAATGGAGACGACGTGACCAGGGCACTCTACGACGCAGGCTACGGATCGGCGAGCCGGTTATATGAGCGGGCGCATGCACAGCTCGGCATGACGCCGGCGACATACAGAAAAGGGGGGCTGGGAATGGAAATCGCATACACGATTGAGGATTGTTCGCTGGGACGGGTGATGGTGGCGGCGACCTCGCGCGGAATTTCAGCGGTGTACCTGGGCGACGATGACCGTCCACTGGAGCGGGCGCTCAGAGAAGAGTATCCAAAGGCGGCGCTCCGCCGAGATGCCGGCGCGCTGGGTCCGTGGGTGAGGACCATCGTCAAACACCTGCGCGGAGGAGAGCGCAAGCTGAGCCTCCCGTTGGATGTGCACGCCACAGCATTTCAGAGACGCGTGTGGGAAGAGTTGCAAAAGATTCCCTACGGCACAACACGCTCCTATACCAGTATTGCAAAGGCGCTTGGCCGGCCTCGCGCCACTCGCGCCGTTGCCCGGGCCTGCGCCACCAATCCTGTCTCCATTGTGGTTCCCTGCCATCGCGTGGTCCGCGCGGACGGTCAACTGGCGGGATACCGGTGGGGTCTGGAGCGAAAGAAGGCCCTGATCGAGCAGGAGCAACGAGCGAAACATTAGAAGCAGCAGGTGCAGGAATCGCTGGATGGGGAATATGAGCTAGTTCTGCTTTTGCGGTTTGCCGGCTTGAACGCCTTTGGGCCATCGAGGCTTAAACTGGTCGTCGGGAATCTTGGCGTTACGGACCAGATTGGTGTAGCGGATAATGAAGTAGTCGCTGGATCCGTTTTCAAAAAACTGCTGCTGCGTGGATAGCCAGGTGGATTCATCCACCCAGATCTGGATCTTGGAAATGTGTTTTCGCACCTCGTCGTTTTTCGGGGTCAATTCGAGCTTCAAAACCTGGCGCTTATCCATTTCCTCTTCACCAATCAGTGTAACAAGGTAGCCCTTCTTCAGTTCAGACCCGGAAGTCCCGAAACCGAGAAGCAAAAACTGATCCACAAGGGCACGGTTCTTGCCCAGGTCATATTGTTCCAATTGCTTGATCTTCGGATTGAAGAGATAGAGGTCGTTGCCGGTGCGCAGGATGGTTCGCGGGTTGGGCTGAGTGAATTCAATGCGCATTCTGTCGTCATGACGGACAAGAATCTGGCCCGATTCGGTTGACTTGTCATTGACGACGACCGTCACCTTGGTCTGCTCAATGTTTGCCGTAAGACTTCGGAAACTCTTGGCCTCTTCATCGAGCTGTTTGAGCACGGATTCCAGCGTCCAACGCGGCTGACCCTGGGTGGCTGAAATCAGAGCAGGGACACACAGGGACAGCATCGCAAGGAGGGCGATCAGGGTACTGGTTCCACCATGGAAGCTATGTCTTTTCAACGTTTTCCAGCCATCTCCGGCATCCAAATTGAGCGTGTGCATCCTACCATAAGGGTAAGATGCGCCGTAACGGAAGGTGGGTACAGTAAGTTAAACGGACACTCTCAGGGGGCTCCTAGAAGGCGCTGGCTACGGCTTAATCGAAACTTCGTAGTAGATCACCGTGCCGTCTTTTCCCAGCACGGGTTCAATCCGGACAATGTGAAAGGTGTGGCCTTTCAAGTCAGCGACATGGTTGCGCATCGCGTCATGCAACAAACGCTCCAGTTGAGTTGTGGGAATGGGGGAAGCAAGCAGGCGAGGGTCAACGTGATAAGTCTGGGTACCCGCCGCGGCATCGGTGGAAAACCGGACGATGGTGGCTTCCTGAGGGGGTGCGCCGACCAGGGGACGATCGTGGAACCAACTCCGAGGGGTCAGCAACACGAATACCAGGATGGCGGCGACGGCGACGTCATAGGGCGCGGTGCCGCGCTCGTAGGTCCAGAAAAAAATCCGCGACAATATGCGCCAGAACAAGCGGGCCTCAGTCGGCGGGCGCGCCGTCCACGATCACGCCGTCGCGCATATGCACAACGGCATCACCGTAGGCCGCGGCCTCGGGATTATGCGTGATCATAACAATGGTCTGGCCAAATTCCTTATTCAACTGGCGCAACATGGCCAGGACAATTTCAGAATTCTTGCTGTCCAGATTGCCCGTAGGTTCATCCGCGAGAACGATCTTCGGCTCATTGATGATGGCGCGGGCGATGGCCACACGTTGTTGCTCTCCGCCCGACATTTCGGAAGGGCGGTGGTGCAGACGATCTCCCAGGCCCAACAATTTCACAACCACATCGAACCGGTGTGGGTCGAAGCCGTCGCCGTGGATATGCTGGGCGATGGCGATGTTGCCGTAAGCGTCGAGCGTAGGCAAGAGGTTAAATCGCTGGAAGACAAATCCGATTTTGTGACGGCGGAGCTTGGTCCGCTCCGCGTCGGTCATTTCCGCGAGGTCATTTCCATCCACGAGCACGCGTCCGCGCGTGGCGCGCGCCAGGCCGCCGATGATGTAAAGCAAGGTGGACTTGCCGCAACCCGAGGGGCCCATCACCGATACAAATTTTCCGGGCGGGACATCAAAGTTCACCCCTCGCAAGGCCTGAGCTTCCAGCCGGCCGGTGCGGTAGACCTTCCACAAGTTTTCGGTCTTCAGAATCGGTTCCACGCCTGATTCCCTGACAAGGAGAGTGGCCTTGGTGGGCCGCAGTATTGTAGCCGCGAGTGGCATAAGACTCCAAGTGATCTAAACGGTTGTTCCTGAAAATTGATGCACCCATCCGGCCAATTCCGCGGGCTCGACAGGCTCAATAACCCCTGCAATTGCTGGAAGTTGCGCAGGCCCAGCGATGTCCTCGCTGTTATCGCGGGCCAAAGGTGAGGCTTGGACACTCCACTGACACCGCGACACAGCATTAGACGCAGGGAGCCGGGATTGGTGCTAGTCGTAGAAGAGGGCTTCGACAGGATCCTTGCGCGACGCAAGCCACGCGGGATAGGCGGCGCCCAGCAAGCCGCCAAAAATGGCGATGAGCGCGGAGCGAAACACCCAATCGATAGTGATATGAATGGAAAGGGTGGGAAACTTTTGGATCAAGACGACGCGCAGCACATAGCTGACGACAACGCCGATGACAATTCCCGCACCACACACGAGAGAAGCCTCGCTGAGCAGCGCCTTCACGATATAGCCCTTGGACGCCCCGAGGGACTTGAGCACGCCAATCTCGCGCGTGCGTTCCACCACGGTGGTGTACATGGAAAGAAAAATCACAAGGAATCCAATGGCCACTGCGAGCGCGATCATGGAGTCCACAAAGGGCGCCAGGCCCGGCACATTCGCGGAGGTCATGAGCGATAGATAGTCCTTGAGAGGCCGAATCTCATAGTTCTGGAAGTAGGTGCGCATGTCCTCGATCACCGCCGCGGTGTGGTCGGGGCGCGTGCACTTGATAAAAAACAGCGACGCCTTTTCGCGGGCGCCGGAAAGGTCCTGCAGCGTCTGCAAGGGCACGAACAAGCGGGCGCCCTTGCCATGCTCAACAATCCCCGCGACATGCCAGTCATGCTCAAACAGGTGGTAGGTCTGACCGGAACGGATGTGTTTGGAGGCAGCGGCCAGGTCATCCACCAGCAAATCGTCGGGCCCCTCCATGTCGCGGCCCTCGAGGAAAACGAATCCGCCGGAAACGGCGCGGAAGGTGGCCGGTTCAATTCCGTAGACGACGTCAATGCCGCCCGCGGAATTAAATTGCAAGAGGACCGGCGCGACGGCCTGGACATACTTGAGCGTCTCCAGCTTGTCACGGATCTTAATGGTCATGGGGGCGCCATTCATCCCCAGGAAAATCGATGCGGAAGGCGGCTGGAGCATGATGTCCGCGCCGACGCCCTCGATGCGCTTGGCGACTTCCATCAACATCCCGCTGGTGAGGCCAACGATAATGAGCACCAGAGTGACTTCGACGGCCACGGCGGCCACGCTGATAAAGGCGCGCAATGGCCGGTGCACAGTGTTGCGGAGGATGAGTTGCCCAATCATCGCGTCACTGCTTCCCCGAGCCGGGGCCGGATTCACCCAGGCGAATAAGTTCGGTTCCAGCCGGCTGCTCCAGGTGAAAGCGGTCGGCTGAAATGGATTCGTTCAAAGTGAGCTTCTTCACCTTCATCTCGAGCTGATAATCATCGTGTGGGCGCTGCAACCACAAATGCCGGGGAAAAAGGAGCACTCCGGCGGCCCCGCCGCCAGCACCAGCGACAGTTTGCCAATCCGCCAGGCGAATATCGGAAATGAGCCGCCCCGCGGCGCCAAAGGATTGGACGCGCGCAAGGCTCAAATCGGCACGGTCAAACCAGATCTTGCGATCGAGTTCAGCAGGAGAGCCCGCTCGCAAGATGGTCAGAATGTAATAACGCGCGGAAGTCTCATTGAACTCCTCAAACAAGACCGGCGCCTCCGCTGGAATCAGTGGCCAGAAAAAAGCATCCATGACGTGTTGTGGACGCAGATTCTCGATGGGCTTCTCCGCGGGGCGCTCCAATGCCGCCGGGCCAACGATGAATTTGTTCTTGGACGGAATGAAGACGTGAAACGTCTGGCCATCACAAGTCATATCAAAGATATTCTTGGAAAGCACCGGGGCCTGGCCAATCACGCGAATCATCGCGGGTTTTGCGGCCAGAACAAAACCGTTGAAACTGTGATAGAGCGTGAGATCCCCGTTGTATGCGGATCCCGCGGAGGCCGCGAATTCAACGGAGGCATTCACGCTGGTCACGCCGCCAGCGAGCCGGTTGTAAGAAGCGATCAGTTCATCCCGGCCGGCTTCCTTCGATGGATGGATCTCGCTGACGGGAGTCTTGATGCGCGTGCTTGTGGAACAGCCTGCGGCGGCGACCGCCGGCAACACAAACAGCATGAAACACCAGTTTCGCAGGCGCACTCTCAGTGATTTCCTCTCAGACAAAGGGGAATTAGCAATCTAACAGCCACTCCAGGGTGAGTCAACGCAAGCCGCGCACAGCGCTTTGAGATCGCTACTGGACCTACTCCGGACGTTCGACACGCGCGCCAAGAGGAGCAATGGCTGGCCGCAACCGTCGCAGGACTTCGCTGGAAGAGAGCCTTTCCGTCAGCAGCGTCAAAGAACCATGTTCAAAATCACAAATCCCACATGACGAGTAGCGGCGAAATGCCTGATGGTAGGCATCGAGGCCACGATGAGAAAGGTCGTTCTCCAGCGCTGCATCGACGGGCTCGCTGGAGGCAAGAGGCCCACCCACGCGCAGCCCGAAAGTTTCCCCTTCAAACCGCGTGCTCAACGCCAGCAAATCTTCCGGCTCCATCGCCGGGATCACGATCGAGCGCGCAGCGGCCTCACGAAAATAGATGGCATGTGCGCGGCAAAAATCCCGCAAGCGGTCCAGGTGACTTGTGAAATCGAGAGACCAGGCTTCCGTTCCCGCGAGGGCTGGAATTGCAGCGGCCCAGACAGCGTCCGCTTCCGGTCCGCGCGCCGGGTCCTCAGGTCCCTGTTCCGCCAAATCCAGACTGATGGCGCGAACATCGGGACCGAGGTCGAGCGGTTCGATAAGCAACCGGAGTACGGGGGAATCCATGCGGGGTCAGGCGCTGGCTGCGTTGGCGCCAAAGCGCTTGCGAAATTCGGGGGCCTGCTTGCGAAGCTCGAGCCAATCAAAAAAGGCGTCGGGAGTCTCCAGCCAGACCTTGAACCAATTGAGGATTTCCTCTTTTTCAATGCGCTTCAGGGGATCCACGCGGTGATTCCGAGCGATCATCTCGGCGCGGCGGCGGCCCAGGCGGGCCACTTCCAAAACACGCTCGGCGGTGGCGCGGTCGTGTTCCGCGCGAAACTTCCGCAGCAATTCGTCGAGGCGCATGAGGCAGATTTCCGCCTCTTCCAGTGTGGAAAAATGGAGCAGGTCGTGGAACTCCTCTTCGTAGAGGTCCTCCGCATCCTCATTCTTCGACATGTTGACGCGAAGGCCGGCTTCGGAGAGCACGTCGGCTATATATTCCGGCGAAGTCTTTGCGGCGGCGCCGAAGCGCGCGAGCATCTGGCGGCGGATTTGCTCCACCTCAGCGGCAGTAAATCGCGGGACGCCCATATGAGAGGCGAGCGCGAGGATGATGTCCTTCTTGGAGGACGCTTCTTTTTTGGACTCGCGCGTGGAAGCCTTCATTGCCGCGTGTGCGCCCTGCCGGATGGCGCATGCTCCTTCTTGTTCTTCTGGCCCAGCAATTGATGATACCTCGCAACGTTGCGATTGTGTTCCGCTAATGTCCGTGCGAAAAAGTGGCCACCTTCCGTGTCAGCCACAAAGTAGAGATATTCTACCGCAGGTGGCTCCATCGCCGCTCGCAAGGAGACCTCCCCCGGGTTGGCGATGGGCCCGGGGGGCAGGCCAGGAAACTTGTAGGTATTGTACGGCGAATTCACGCGCAGGTCGGGAATGGTCAGCACTCCTCTATAGGTTCCGGCTATCTCGAGCGCGTAAACCGTCGTAGGGTCACACTCCAGGAGCATTCTTTTTCTCAGGCGATTCTGAAAAACGCCGGCAATCATTGGCCGCTCCTCCGCCTTCGGCGTTTCACTCTCCACCAGTGACGCGAGTGTCACGACCTGTTCCACCGTTCGCCCATTCGATGGCGGGCCTGCGGCAACAAGCTTGGCCCACTCCTCCCGGAAGTGCAAAGTCATCGCTGCGATCACCTGCTCCGCGGTGATGTGGCGTGGGAAGTGATATGTCGCAGGAAACAGAAACCCTTCAATGCCCGGCGCCGCGGGGGCAAGATCGCGAATCGGAGCAGGGTCGCGTGAAACGGCGAGAAAGGCATCACGGGTGACCAGCCCCTTCGATTCGAGCAGGTCAGCAATCTGAAAGGTGTTGAATCCCTCGGGCACGGTGACGGAAAGCTCGAACACGCGTCCCGCGGCCAAAGTTCCAAAAACCTCAGTCGCGGTCTGGGAACGATCAAAGAAGTATTCACCGGCTTCCAGCTTGCGGCGGGAATGCCACCGGGCGAGCAACTCAAAAGATATCCCGTTGCGTACAACTCCCTGTTCGGCGAGAAGACGTGAAATAGTCCTAATGGAGGCGCCCTTGGGAATGTCCACAAAAACTCCCGGCGCGGAAAAACCCTGATAGGGAGTGTAAAGCGAATACCAAATCCAACCCGCAAATCCCAAGAGCAAGACGAAGAGAATCAGGAGGACGCGGCGCATGTCAGGATTTCACGCGGGGACGCCCGGCTGGCCGGCGAGATTGGTGAAGCGCGAGATAGTCGCGAAGGATGATCGCCGCGGCCACGTCGTCGCGGGCCGACTTGTGGCCGGCAGTACGACTTGATGCTTTACTCCCGATCTTGATTGGGCGTTTGGAATTGGAAATCTCATCCGCTTCCCGCGATGTCAGGCGCTCGTCGCCGAAATCGACCGGCAGGCCAAGCTCCTTACCCAGTCTCGCCGCAAAGCGTTTCACCTCCAACGCCATTTCACCGGTGCGCCCATCCAGGTGAAGCGGCAGGCCAACGACAACAAAACGAACCTGTTGTTCGCGTGCGAGCAGGCGAATCCTGCGAAGATCGTTGCGGCGATTTGTGTGCCCGAGAATTGTGAGCGGCCGCGCGGTGAGCCCCAATTCATCCGAGATCGCGAGGCCGATGCGTTTCCGGCCGTAGTCAATGGCCAGAACGCGGCCGACGGCAGATTTGGCTTTGGGCGATCGGGTGACCTGAGGGGCGGATTCCATCTCCACCCATTATAGCGTGATGCAAAGATGTGGTCCGGCAGAGGAGCCGCGGATGCGACCAGTTCGGAAACACATTACCGAAAGAACCAAACAGAGTGACAACTAGGGCTGGCGGCCACGCGTCCCTTTCAACCACGATGGCCACAGACCGATGAGATGCATCTGCTGGTCGAGGCCTGTCTGCTTCAGCATGGCTTCGATTTCGGAGCGCGATTGCCGCGGCCCCAAGCGCTCTGCCTGCTCGGCGATGCCGAAAGCGGCGACGCCGATGATGGCGGCGTTGAGTTTCACCTCGCGGATGTCCACTTTATCAAGCGTGTCGGAAGCCGCGTGATAGTTGATCATGTAATTCGCGGGCTCCTGATTGGCGACGAGTGTGGGCACGCCTTCCAGCATGAAATCAAAATGGTCCGTGCCCCACATGGCGTCGTAGGTGTGCGCGGTGGGCCCCCAGGCTTCGACGGGTTTGAGGATCGCGCGCAGGGCCGACTCGGTATCATGCCGCCCGCCCAAAGAGAAACCCGTGATGCGGCCGATGCCTTCATCAATCACCACAACCCCGGCAACACGATCCATTTCCGCGCGGTGCGCGCGCACGTAGGCCCAGGAACCGAGCAAGCCCTGCTCTTCCCCGGAGTAGAGGATGAAGCGGATGCTGCGTCGCGGACGAATGCCAGTGGCCATGATGTCCCTGGCGGTTTCGATGACCAGAGCGGCGTTGCAGCCGTTATCGAGTGCGCCCGTGCCCAATGCCCAGGAATCGAGGTGCGCGCCAACCACGACATATTCATCCGGTTTTTCGCGGCCGCGGATTTCGGCGATGACGTTCTTCTGTTCCACCGGACCGCTGGTGCGGTTGGGGATTTCGAGGCGCACGCGCACAGTTTGTCCTGCCGCGAGGAAGCGCGCCAACCTCTCTGCGTCTTCGCGCGCCACAATGGCCTGCGGCAAACGGTCGAGCGTGCCGTCCGCGGTGTTGGTGTGACGGTAGAGCAGCCCGCGCTCGCGAGAGGACATCCAAAGAATCGCAGCAGCACCCGCCGCGACGCTGCGATCAATAATTCCCGGGGCTTCCATGTACTCGGCAAAAAGCTCATCGAGCGTTTGTAGAATGCCGGAGTGAACCAGGACAATCGCGCCGCGCGCAGACGCGCCGATGCGGGCAAAATCCTCGGCTTTTCCCTCGCCCACATCTACGACATTTGCGGTGATCCCTCCGGTAGGCGTCGCAGGAGCCCATCCGATGGAAACCAGCCGCACAGGAAATGGAACCGGACCGAGGACCTCGAGCCGCGTGGCGCCTTCGCTCCAATTTACGGGGATCGAGTAAGTCTCCGTGCGCACGTTTTCGACTCCCGCCTGGCGAAACGCTTTCACGGCCCACTCGATGGCCTTATCCATGGCTGGCGAGCCGGACTGCCGACCGCCGATTTCGTCGGTGAGTTGGCGCAGATTTTCATAGAGCGGCGAGGCGCCCAGAGCGTTGGCGATGATCTTCGGCGCGGCTTCGGCACAGGCTGAAGCCTCTGTCGCAGAGCAACCTGCAGTCTGAGCCGCCTTCTGCCCGGCGGGATTCATGCGGGCAAGCGGATCGGGTTGCGGCGGCATCTGCGCAGAAACAGAAAGCGCAGCAAGGACAAGAAGTAGGAGCGGAAGCGCAAATTGCCGGTTGCGGCAAATCATCATCGTCATAGCCCTCGATGGAATGTTCTTCCGAATTCTCAAACACGTGTCAAGTTCGATTGGGCATTATAGCTCGGCAATGATGGCGTCCGTCACGCGGGCGACCTGCGCCATTTCAACCACGTCGTGAACGCGAATGATGTGCGCTCCGCCCAGAATCGATGCTGCTACAGTAGCGGCCGTGCCCCAAATCCGTTGGGAGGGTGGCGCGGGTCTCTTGTCAGTTCCCAGTGCGGCGCCCAGAAACGCCTTTCGCGATGTCCCCACCATTAGAGGGTAGCCAAGCACCGCGAGCCTCGGGAGCTGCGCGAGCAATTCAAAGTTCTGCGAATAACTCTTGCCGAATCCGATTCCGGGGTCGAGCACGATTTGAGTCCTCGCGATCCTGGCGCGCCGGGCGCGCGCGACGGCCTGGCGCAATCCCGCGAAAATGTCGATCACAACGTCACGCGCAAACGGCCCCTTCTGCATGGTGCCAGGCTCGCCACGCATGTGCATGAGGATGATGGGAACATTGCGGCGCCGCGCAACGGCGGCCAGCGCGGGATCAAACCGCAGCGCCGAAACATCATTGATGATCTCCGCGCCCGCGGCGATGGCGGCCTCGGCCACGGCGGCCTTGCGCGTATCAATGGAAACTGGGATGCGCAACCGCCCGCGTAAAGCATTCAAGACAGGCAGGACACGAGCAATCTCAGCTTTGGCGGAAACCGCGGCGGCCCCCGGACGCGTTGACTCGCCGCCAACGTCGAGGATGTCGGCGCCGGCTTTCTGCATCGCAAGCGCGTGCGACACGGCGGTTCGCGAGTCGAAAAACGCGCCGCCGTCACTGAAGCTGTCGGGCGTCACATTCAACACGCCCATGACGAGAGTGCGCTTCCCCAACACGAGCGTGCGTGAGGGAAGACGCAGACGGAAGCGGCGGCGAATCATCGCAACAGTGTAATGCAGGTCATAAAGCTATTGCGATGCGGGAACGAAATACGATGGCCGGCAATCGAGCTTCGCGCCGGGGTGCTCAGTGGGCCGGCTGAATATGACGCCGACGGCGTGCCAGCCACGGGAACCCGCCGCAGTGTCCGGGTAGAACCCCAGCGTGTACTCCGTGCGAAGGGCGGCGGCGATGCGGCGATAGGCTTCCGTGAGCGTCCCCGCCTCATGGAGAAAATAGAGCCCGCCTCCCGCGCGGCGAATCAACTCCGCCAGAAAGATGGTGTATGCCGGGATATTCAAGTTGCGGGACGCATCGGAAACGAGGGTTTCCCTGCTGTGCGCGCCAAGCCATGCTTTGGTCATGCCGGAGGGACGATTCTCCGTGGAAATGATGTGCGTCTCAATGCCAGAGGTGGCAAGTTGGCGGACCACGTCTTCAAACGTCAGGCGATTCTGCGCAGCGCCATTTGCTGGGAACAAGCTCCGGGGAATCCAACTGAGCCCGAGGCCGCTATCCTGTCCATCCGTGAGAAGGAGAATGGCTTTTCGGCCAGACGGTGCGTGCGGGCCCGTGAAGAGCCTCTGCGCCACAAGAAAAAGGGAGCCATAAACTGCGGACCCGGTCTCTTCCGTGGCTCGAAGAAGCTCGACGCGGCCCAATGCAGCCTCAAGCTGCTTGCGATCCGTAGAAAAGGGCAACAGAAAATGCGGATGCCCTGCGAAGGCGACCACGGCGACCTCGTCACGCGGTGAAAGTTCACTGGCCAGCGCGCGCGCCGCGGACTTCATTTCCGAGAGCGCGTGGAACTCGCTGGGGCTGGCGTCAATCAGGAGCACGAGGTGCGCCGGTTCTGTGGAAGTGTCCAGGTGGACGAGCGATTGAGGCGCGCCATCGGCGGACAATCGAAAATCATCTCGCAAGAGATCCCTCAATGGCTCGCCTTGCGCGGAGAGCGCGGTGCAGCCAATCTCCACCAGTCGAACGCGGGAGCGGATTACAGAGCCGCCTGTTGGCGCATTGGAAGCGGGCGCAGAGCCGGGCAAGGAATGCCTCGGAACCACGCGGAGTTCGCCTGTTGCGGGGTCGCGGATGTATTCGACATCCTTATCCAGCTGCTGTGCGGGCGACAACTTTCCTTTGGAGACCGATTGCGCCAAACCACAAGACGCGAACAGCAGAGTCGCAAGGAGAAACAAACTCCCGGCCACCCATCGCACGTTCCATCCTGCGAGGCGCGGGCTTGCTTCCGGCGAGGTCATGGGAGGAATGAACCGCTTGATGCGTCAATCGAGATCAAAATCGCGCAGGGGTTTTTCGACCGGCTCACCCTTGGCTTTTTTCAGGCCCTCTTCAAACTTCCGGGTGAGCACATCATCCTTCTTTTGTTCGGCCTCCCACGATTCGCGGAACTTGTCCTCACGCTTGCGTGCCTGCTCGGCGAGGATGCCGGCGGAGTCCGTTAAGTCCACGCTCGGACCTGCCCTGGGCGGAACGGTGTGAGAGAGGACCACGGCGAGTTCTGTATCCACTTTGAGGCGCGCCTGGCAGCACGGGCAAGCGACTTCAATGGGATCGGTTCTCTTTGCCATGCCGGTATTCTACGCCAAAGTGCAGCGCGGTTTGCACTTCCTCAAAATGAAAACCGCCCGGCGCGTTCGTGGGAACTGTGCCGGGCGGAAGATGTGCGGAACATCTGTGAATCTGGGCCCACGCTATAGGGCGACTGCGCCTCAGCCCTTCGTGAACCCCGGTGCTGGACGAAGCTCAGGACGAGCGACGGGTTTGGGGTCCGCGGTCGGCACCGCGGAAGGCGGCGTGGGCGGAGTGGCGCGCGGCTTGTCCGTCAGAGTTTTGCCGTCAATTAGCATTTTGATTTCGTTGCCGTCGAGCGATTCGCGCTCGAGCAAAGCCTGGGCGATGCGCTCCAGTGATTCGCGATTCCCTTCGATGGTTGTTCGCGCCCGCGAGTAGGCATTGGTGACGATGTTTTTCACCGCGGAATCAATGCGGATGGCGGTCTCTTCAGAATAGTCGCGGTGCTGATTGATTTCACGGCCGAGGAAGATGGCTTCTTCCTTCTTGCCGAAGGCCAGCGGCCCGAGCTCGCTCATGCCCCAGTCGCAAACCATCTGGCGGGCGATATCCGTAGCGTGCTCGATATCCGCGCGCGCCCCGGTGGTCAAATGGCCAAAAATAATTTCTTCCGCGGCGCGGCCGCCCATGGAAACGGCCAGGCGCGCCTCGAGAAATTCCTTGGAGTAGGAATGGCGGTCGTCAATGGGAAGCTGCAGGGTGACGCCCAGCGAAATGCCGCGCGGAATGATGGTCACCTTGTGCAAGGGATCGGTGCCGGGAGTCATGGCGGCAACCAGCGCGTGACCCGCCTCGTGATAGGCGGTGTTCCGCTTCTCCTCGTCGGAAAGAATCATGGACCTGCGCTCGGCGCCCATCATGACCTTGTCTTTCGACATCTCGAAATCGGCCATGCACACAGCCTTGCGACTCTGGCGCGCGGCCCACAGAGCGCTCTCATTTACGAGATTGGCCAGGTCGGCTCCCGAAAAACCCGGAGTGCCGCGGGCGAGTACGGAAATGTCGACGTCTTCATTCAAGGGAACCTTGCGCATGTGAACGCGGAGAATTTCTTCGCGGCCCTTGATGTCGGGACGAGGGACCACGACTCTGCGGTCAAAGCGACCGGGGCGGAGCAAAGCCGGATCCAGCACATCGGGCCGGTTGGTGGCCGCGATCAGGATGACGCCCTCATTGGACTCAAAGCCATCCATTACACCGAGAAAAGATTTGTGTGTCTGCTCGCGTTCGTCTTGCCCGCCGCCGTGGCCCGCGCCGCGGGGGGGGCCGACAGCGTCAATTTCATCAATGAAGATGATGCAAGGCGCG
>JBGOTC010000039.1:0-14711 GCA_041476305.1 Terriglobia bacterium | reverse complement strand
GAGTTGTATTCGCCGGCGGCGATTTCGTGGCGCACCATGGTGTTGCAGAGAACGAGGCGCACGTTTTCCGGCAGCGGCAGCGCGGCATGTTCGAGCGTTCTGCAATCGAGGAACACCGCGTGGCCCGCGCGGCCAAAGCACGCGACGAACTGGTCCATGATGCCGCAGCGCGCGCCGACGAAATCGTTTTCCGCGCGCTGGCAAAGCTGCGCGAGTTCGAGGCGCGGCAAGTCGCGCGCAGCGAGTGAGGCGAGAGCAAGCGCGACCGCCACTTCGAGCGATGCGGAGGAGCTGACTCCCGCGCCGAGCGGCACGTCGCCGCGGACGAGCAAGTCCGCGCCGCCGCGAATCCCGGCGCGGCCGAGTTCGAGCGCCACCCCGCGGACGTAGTCGCTCCAGTGCCGGCGCGGAGCGGGAGATGCTTCGCCGAGATCGAAAGCGACCATTTCGCTGAAGTGTTCGGAGAAAACGCGCAGGGTGGCGCCGGGGCGCGGCGCGCACGCGACCCAGGTGGCGCGGTCAATGGCCACGGGCATGACGAGGCCGTCGTTGTAGTCGGTGTGCTCGCCGATGAGGTTGGTGCGGCCGGGCGCGCGGAAAACTCGCGGCCGCGCGCCGAAACGGCGCTCGAACGCCTGCCGAAGGTCAGCGAGCTGTGGCGTCGCGGTCATTTTTGGTTTTCGCCGCGCGAAGCTGGCCGCGGCGCCCGAGCGCGATCATGAGCAATCCGAAGATTGCGAGCACCGCGCCCCAGATGAGGTTGACGTTGACGCCGAGGGACTTTGAATAAATCACCGGGTCGCTCCAGAGCCCGTAGGCGCCGAGGAGCAATCCAAGAATGAGGAACATGAGGCCGATGGGCCAACGGATATCCAATCCCACTTTGCTCTCCTACCGGAAAATGAAATTCAGCGCCGCCGCGAGAATCAGAACGCCCACGCCCAGCGCCGCGGGCCGCAAATACCACGCCACATCTTGTTCGCGTTGCCGCGGCGTGAGCGAATACACAAGGCCGACAAGATCCTTTTCCGCGCGCGGGCGCGTGACCAGGCTAATCAGGATGGTGGCGAGGAAGCACGTGGTCCACGCGAATATCGCGGTCCAGAAGTTCTGCGCCATCTCGCTGGGGTACGAATGCAACAGCGGCCCGAGCCATCCGCCCTTGATCCCCGCGACGGCGCCGGCCGGAAGCGTGGCGCCGTGGTGCAGCGCGGCGGCCAGCGTGCCGCTCAGCAAGCCGAAAAATGCGCCATGGCCCGTGGCGCGCTTCCAGAACATTCCCAGGAGGAATGTGGCGAAGAGCGGCGCATTCACGAACGCGAAAATCAGCTGCAGCATGTCCATGATGTTGTTGAAGCGCGTCGCGAGATATGCGGCCATCACCGAGAGCGCGATGCCCGCCACGGTGGCCACGCGGCCCATGCGCAAATAATGGGAGTCGCTCGCGCCCGGGCGGATGTACGCCTGATAAATGTCGTAGGTCCACACGGTGTTGAAGGCGGTCACGTTGCCGGCCATGCCGGACATGAAGCTGGCGAGCAGCGCCGTCAAGCCCAGACCGAGAAGGCCGGAGGGGAAGTAACGCAGCAGCATATTGGGAATCGCGAGGTCGTAATCGAGCACGACCTTTCCGTCGCTGTCGCGAACCACTTCGCCGGTGGCACCGTTGGTTTTCGCGGGAATCAGGCCTCGCGCGAAATCCGCTGCAGGCGCGGTCTTCATTTCGAGAGTGGAGTTTTGCGCCGCTGGCCGCGTGGCGGGCGCGGCGACACCGATGGCGATCAGCCCGGGGAGGATCACGAGTAGGGGGAAAAACATTTTCGGCAGCGCGGCAATCAGCGGAGTCCTTCGCGCCGCGCTCATGGAATGCGCCGCCATGGCGCGCTGGACCACCAGAAAATCGGTGCACCAGTAGCCAAAGGAAAGGACAAATCCCAATCCCATGGCCAGGCCGAACCATTCCACGCCCAAGGGATTCGTATGCGGGCTGCCCATGCCCATCCACGCGTGGGTCATCTCGGCGGGGACGCGCGCCTTCAAACTTTCCCAACCGCCCACACTTTTCAATCCCAGCCAGACCAGCGGAAGAAAGCCCGCGACGATCAGGAAAAACTGCAGCACTTCGTTGTAGATGGCGCCGCTCAGGCCGCCGAAGAAAACGTAAACGAGCACGACCAGCGCGGAGACCAGGATGGAAAGGTGAAAACCCCACGCGGGAGAAATGGAAAGCCACGCGAGCGGCGCATCGAACAAATGCAGGATCTGGATGAGCCGCGCCATCGCGTACATGGAAATGCCGGAGGAAAAGATCGTCATCACCGTGAACGCGACGGCGTTGAGCGCGCGCGTCTTCTCGTCAAAGCGCAGCCGCAGATACTCCGGCACGGAGCGCGCCCGCGAGCCATAGTAAAACGGCATCATGAATACGCCGACAAAGACCATCGCGGGGATCGCGCCGATCCAATAGAAATGGCTGGTGGCGATGCCGTATTTCGCCCCGGAGGCCGCCATGCCGATGACTTCCTGCGCGCCGAGGTTTGCGGAGACAAAGGCCAGCCCGCAGACCCACGCGGGCAACGCGCGCCCGGAGAGGAAAAAATCCGTGCTGGTTTTCATGTGGCGCTTCAGAATCAGGCCGATGCCGACCACGAAGGCCACATAGACGAGCATCACCAGCCAATCAATCGGTCGCAGGCTCATCCACTTCCCTCAAGGAACGCGAGTATACCTCCGCCCGCCGCCGGGCAAGTGCTGGAAAGTTGAAATGTTGGAATCCGGAAGAGAACTATCTGCCCGCAGAGATCGCGTGGAGCAAGAGCTGCACGCGCTCGGGCGATCCAGTAAACAGATTGAGCGGAGCCCTGCGGTAGGCGAGCATCTGGCGGTAAATCACATCTTCCAAAGAGGAGTTAATTCCCCAGCCGGCGAGGTATTGCAACCGCAAATCGCCATCGCGGTTAATCTCCGCGCCCTCGAACCAGGGGCCCAGGTCGGACTTCTGCCCCGCATAGGTCGCGAACAGATCAATGGGTGATGCAACGCCAATCTCGATCAGAGATTGAGCCACCGGCGCGTAGTCCGGCCGGTTCAGCCGTGCCTGCAATTCATCCAGATTCACTTTCAGCGGATCCACCTGGCCCATGAGCACGAGATCGTACCCGCGCCCGTTCACGGTGTTGGCCCACACCGTGGCGTTGGGAAATGCCGCGAAGAAGGTGGCCATTTCGCTCTTCACCGTTTTTACGTCGCTCTCATAGAGCGGCACATAGAGCGTGAAGATCCCGCCGGGATTCAAATGCTGTTTGATGACCTCAAAATACTCCTTGGAGTAGAGAGCAGCCGTTCCCTTTACGAACACGTCCAGGGGATCAGAGGCGATGATGTCGAATTTTTCGCGTGTGGTCAGTACAAAATGCCGCGCGTCGTCATAAATAATCTGCGTGCGCTGGTTGTGCATGACATCATAATCCTGCTCCTTGAAATATTCCGTGGAGATGGGCGGGATTACCGGCTCGATCTCACAAATCACAATCCTCTTGATGCCCGGATATCTCGTAAACGTGCCGGCGGAAACACCCGCGCCGAAACCGATGCCCAGCACCGATTGGGGGTTGGGATGGATCAGCGCGGGCAAATGGCCCACCATGCGTTGCAACTTCATGTCGAAAAGTTCGGTGGTGGCCTCCACGTGGCCGTTCACATCCACTTCAATCGCGCCGTCCGCCCAGCGCGAAATAGCCACTGACGAATTCCGTCCCTCTTTGGTCAGCAGGATTTCCGAGCGGCCCATGGAAATGGCCATGCGGCGACCGTAGGCGATCAATTCACCGGGGACTGCGTCGATGCCCTTTGCGAGATATCCCGCGAAAACCATAGAGGCCGCCAATCCAGCCGCGACGCCGATGGACTTGTGTTGCCGCACGTACGGCACAAGCACAATCAGCGCGCTCAACGCGGAGAGCACCAGCATCACGCGTTGTGAATTCTGCGTGCCGTACCAGGGAATCATCAGAAGGCTGGTGCCCAGCGCGCCGACAATGGCGCCGAGGGTGTTCGCCGCGTAAATCCCCCCCACCAGTTTCCCCGGATCGTCGCCGGGCGAAGCCGCGGCCGCGAGCGCCAGCGGAAAGCTCGCGCCCCACAATATCGCTGGCGGCAGGATCGCCCACAGACAGCGCACCATATCGAGTTGAAAGGTCTGCCAGGGACTCGTGGTCAGCAGCGGATTGACCGGCCAGTAGGGCAACGAGTTGGCGATCATGTATGCCGTCCACGCGATTCCGAGAGTGAGCAGGACCTGGCACCAACCGAGTGCCAGCCGGGGCCTCACCGTGCGCACAAGCCATGATCCGATCCCGCTGCCCAACGCCAGCCCAATCAGGAATACCGCCAGGATGATCGCGAAGACATAGACCGTCGAGCCCAGCAACATTCCCAGCAGGCGCGTCCAAATCACCTCCGCGCCCAGAGCGCAAGCCCCGGAAATTGCGATGGTTGTGTAGATGGGCCACCTGCTGATCACTTCATCGACGAGCCCTTGTTCCAGATTTTCCGAAGCACGGGATTTTCCCGTAAATTCCGCCGCCGAGTGCGCGGGCGTCAATCCGGAAACCGCGAGGCTGACCGCCGCCACGCCAATGTTGATTCCCGCAGCGACATACGTGGCCGTCGCCACGTTGTAAATCCTCAGCAAGTAGAACCCGGCGAAGAGGCAGCCGAACACGGCGCCCAGTGTGTTCCCGCCATACAACAGTCCCCACCACGAAACTCCGCGCGGCGTGGATTCCACCCAGCGCACGATGGCCGGCAGGGACGCACCCATCAGGATGGTCGGCGGGAGCATGACGATGCAGGCGATGAGCCCGCGCATCAACATTCCGCCCAGGCCGTATCCCGCGCCCGCGAAATAGACGCGGTCGAGAAGCGGGATTCCCGTCAGCACCACAATGCTGAAGAGAGCGATCCCCAATTCCAGGTAGGCATACACCTGCAAGGGATGCTGTTTCGAGAAGCGCATGCGCGGAAACCAGATGCTGCCGATGCACAGCCCGCCCATGAAGGTGGCGAGCAGAATGCCGAGCGAAACGGCCGTCGAACCAATGGCCAGTTGAAGGAGCTGGTACCAAACAATTTCGTAGATCAGCGCGGAGCACCCGCTCCCCGCAAACAGGATCAGCACCAAGGGAAAGAACCGCGAAGCGTTGAAACTCCCCGCTGGGTATCCCGAAGCCGATGAAGAACCATTCGTCATTTCGCCGCCGTCACTTTCAGTCTCTTGACCGCGTTGCTTGCGGCCTGCTGTGGGTGCCCGTGTGAATTGTTTTGAGGCGCCAGACACGCATCCCGTTTCACCTATTCCGCGCCCGTCAATCTATACTCCGCGGCCTTCCCGCACAATCCTTCATCTAATATCACAGGCCCGCCGCACGTTGACATCACCGGCGGCTGCATTGAAGATGGGCAGCGACATTTCACGGGACATTTGGAGGAGGAATCATGGCGGACAATTTGGCGGGCTTCCAGAAATTCCGCGCGGATCTAAACGAAGAAATACTCGGATGCGGGCATCTGGGAATGAAGCGGTTTTTCGCGCTGGACCACCAGGCTTATGAGCCCGGCGCGCTTTCGACGAAAACGAAGGAATTGCTGGGACTTACCGCCAGCATGGTGCTGCGCTGCGATGACTGCATCACCTACCACCTGGTGCGTTGCGGGGAAGAAGGCTGGACGCGCGCGGAAGTGATTGACGCGCTGAATGTTTCGTTGATTGTGGGCGGCTCGATTGTGATTCCGCACGTGCGGCGCGCTTTTGCACGCATGCGCGAGATCCCCCAGCTCAAATCCTGAAGCTACTCCGTAAAAACAACTCCCACGGCGGTCTGGTCAGTCTGCGGGCTGGGCTCGAGCTTCACAACATAGCCGCGCAGCTTCATGGGATGTTCCGCGGGGGATTCCTTACCGGGATCGCCCATTTCCACCTGCAATTCCGATTGTAGCCGCGGACTGTGGCTGAGATAGAGCAGCGCGCCCTGCAGGGTCAGGTCGCGAATGACGGTCTCTTCCTGGAAGGCGCGTCCCTCGGAGGTGTATCCGGTCACCACGGCGCGCAGATTGCCTTCGCGGTGCTGCCCGCTGCGGCTGGTTGGCAGGTGAACGTCCATTTGTTCCGCGCCCAATCCCATGGCCATGCCTTCGGCGGCAGCCCACACGCTGTCAAAATGTTGGCGCGCCTGGCGCAGGAGCGCGTCCACGTCGCGGTCGGATGAGTCCGGGTCGTGATGGAACAGCACAAGGTTCCGGGCGCCGGCTTCGCGAGCCACCTCCGTCCCCGCGAGCCAGGAGGAATGTCCCCAGCCTCGACGCGGCCCGGCGAGCTGTTCCGGCGAGTACTGCGCATCGTTGATGAAGATGTCCGCGCCGCGCGCCAGGCGCACCAGGTTGCGGTCGAGTTCCGCATCTCCCGGCTCGTTGTCCGTGGAATAGACGATCGTTCCGGCGGGAGTCTCAAACCGGAAACCCAGGCAGCCTTGCGGGTGGTTGAGCCAGCACACGGTGATTTTGGCGTCGTCAATCTGCAAGGTGTCGCCGCCGCAAATTTCCGTGAACTCGCGCTCGGCGGACATCGCCGTGGGGTTCACCGGAAAATAGGGGAAGGCCATCTGCGTCTCGAATACCTGCTTCAGGCTATCCGGGCCGAGGAACTTGGAGCGAAAACTGTAGAAATGGAATCTGTTCTGCGGCGAATAGAGCGGCGCGAAAAAAGGTATTCCCTGGATGTGGTCCCAGTGGTAGTGGGTGATGAAAATGTGCGCGTTCAAGGGATCGGTCTTCAATCCCTGCGGTGATTTGATGGGCGCCGCGGAGTTCCCAGCGCCGTTCGGCGCGTTCATGCCGCAGCCGGCCAGCTGGTTTCCCAGCATTCGAATGCCGGTGCCGCAATCCAGAATAAACCGCGTACCCGCGGGGGTAATCAGCTCCAGACACGGTGTGTTGCCCCCGTACCGCCAGGTGGCCTGGTCCACCGTCGGCGTGGAGCCGCGCACTCCCCAGAAGCGAATTTGTGCCGTAGCCGGGTTCATGATTGGAGGGTCAGGGGCCGGTCCGGGAAGTTTCCTGTTTTGTCAATCGCGGACAGCCGCGGAAAATCCTCTACTAGGAATGGTAGGCAGCGCTTCCACGCAAGTCAATTGACTTCCCCGACAGTGGTTCGCGGCATGCAAATCGAGGGCGCCGCGCCGCGCGGCCCGCCTGCCAACTGTTGGGTCGACGCACGGCAACTTATCTGGTACAAGCGAATGTGGAACTGTGAAATGGTCTCGCGATGGAATCTGATCCCCCGGGGTGGGAAATGAAAAGACTGCTTCGATTGGCTGTGTTGACGTCCGTGGCCTGGATTTTGCTGCCCGCGCAAGCGCGAGGATGTGATTGCGTGAATTCCGGCCCGCCGTGCAAGGCATTCGCGGCGACTTCTGAAGTATTTGCCGGGCGCGTGGTGAAGATCCTGGCGAGCGAGACGGAGAACCGCAAGGTCTCGATTGAAGTGACAGCTACTTACCGCGGTTCCGCCGGCAAGACCGCGGAAATCCTGACCGGCTCCGGCGGCGGGGATTGCGGTTTCGATTTCCGCGAAGGGAAAGACTATCTGGTGTATGCCGCTCCCCAGCAGGAAAGTGGAAAGCTTTACACTTCCATCTGCACCCGTACGCGTCTGCTCTCCGACGCGCGGGACGACCTGGATTATTTCACCAAGAAAGATGATCCGGCGCTCGGCGCGGGAATCGAAGGTGACATTTTTCAACTTTCGCGCGACGCGCACAACAATACGCAAGTCACCGGACCGATGCCGGGGATCACCATCACGGTTTCGGGCGTGGCGGGGAAGCGCACAGTTGTGTCGCGAAAGGACGGACACTTCCAGATCTGGGGCCTCGTGCCGGGAGCGTACCGCGTCAGCCCGACCCTGCCGGATACTTTTCTGAAGACCGCGCTGACCGTGAGGCTGGGCGCACAAGGGTGCGAGGAGGTCCGCTTCCTCGCCACGCCGCCGCCCATCAAGCAGTAGGGAGCATGCGCGGAAATGAAATAGAGGAGGGGATCGCGTGAAGCGACGTGCGAATCATCTGGGTGCAGCCGCGACACTCGGGACGGCTGTGCTGGTCCTTACAATCTCGGCGTTTGCCGTGATGCGCGCCGCGCCCGCCGATTCCGAAGTGAAGGTCACGATTGATCGGAACATCGGCCCGCAGGCAACGAAGGAATTCAAATTCGCGGATGTGCCCTCACCGATGAAGGATGACGCGGGCGCGACCGCGACATTGCTGATGTTGGACGGCGAAGCGGACGGAAACGGCGGGGACCTTGGGGCGCTGACGGACGGGCTTTTGCCAAAGTACGAGGATGATCCTTCGGCAAATTTTTTTCTGACGGCGGGCACGACGAGCGGGCGCTTCCGCATGGACCTGGGGAGCGCGATCGAAATCGGCGCGGTCAATTCCTATTCGTGGCATCCGCAATCGCGCGGGCCGCAGGTTTACGCGCTCTATGGCAGCGACGGGATCAGTGCGAATTTCAATCCCGCGCCGAAGGGGAACGTGGATCCGGCGGCGGCTGGATGGAAGTGGATCGCCACCGTGGATACGCGCCTGCAGCAGGGAGACAACGGCGGGCAGTACGGAGTCAGCATCACGAATGCTAAGGGAACTCTCGGGAAATATCGCTACCTGCTTTTTGTCTGCTATGCCACCGGGGTGGATGACGATTGGGGGAACACTTTTTTCAGCGAGATTGATGTGGTGGGGAAGAAGTAGAAAGCTGGCGCGCCCGGAGAGATTCGAACTCCCGACCCTCTGGTTCGAAGCCAGATGCTCTATCCAGCTGAGCTACGGGCGCGAAACTTCAGTTTATCGAATCTTTGGGTGATCGGATACTGCACACCCTGCTTGTTCCCGCCCGAGGCGGACTCTATCCAGCTGAGCTAGGGGCCATCGGGTTGGACAGTATCTTCCTCAACTCTTCTCGCCCTTTTCCCGACTTGAGCATGCGCTCTCGCCGAATTGCTTCGGACCTTGTCGCAACGACTTCCTTGTATATCAGCTCCCACAAGCCGCGAGATTTTGTGGATCTTGTGCTGCCGTTGTTGTGTTGTCCCAATCGCTGGACGAGATTTGCTGTGTGACCCGTATAGTGCCGCCCATTTATCTGATTTCGAAGAACGTAAACAAAGTACGTCATGGAAATGGCGCGCCACGCCCGCCGCGGCGGGGAACTCCCGACCCTCTGGTTTCCGCCGCAGGCGGACTCTATCCAGCTGAGCTACGGGCGCGAAACATCAGTCTATCGAATCTCGGGCTGCGGCGGTACTCCGCATGATTTCTGTCACCCGGGGCACAGCACTTCATCGCAGGAGCGCGATGCAATGGAGGAATTGTTAGATGACAAAAAGTGAAGGGGATCGATAGAGGCTCAGCGGTCAGACTTCGGGTCCGCATCCACGAAGAAGTTGGACACCATCAGGAAGACCAGGACTGAGAAAATTGCCATCAAGAAATTCGCGACCATTTCAATTCTCCTTGACCAGACCCTTGATTGGATGCAGCGAGGGCCGGTTCTGATTCCAGTACGCCGGCGCCGCCAATTTGGATTGCTCCGATTCTGCGTCTCGTCGAGTCAGGGTTTTGAAAAGCCAAGAGTAGCGACGCGTGAACCCCGCTTCTATAGCTCGAAGGTTTGCCCAATTCCACCCGAGGTTCCAGTACTCCCTTAAGGCGGAATCCAGGCATTTTCAGGCATCGGAATGGCAAATACAGGCACTTACAGGACATAGAACCGATACGTGGCCCGCGTAGCAAGGAGGTGGGTTATCGAGCGCGCGGGCGGGCTGATTGAACGCGCCAGCCGCTGAAAGGGTGGGACGTATCAGAGATCCCGCGCGGTGGCCGCCCAGAAAACCCACAGTGCGGTACAAATCCCCAGCGTCAAATAAATGTTAATGAAGGCGCAGACAGTCGCCGCGGCATATAGCGGAGTCCCCAGCGCGTAATTCTTCGTGATCTTGCTGATGCTGGCCTCGGACGCGCCGGGTTTCAGCAGCGCGCGGTTGCCGGCGATGCTCCGCCAAACCAGATTGTAACCAATGCTGATCAGTACAAATGTCCCTCCATAAACAGCGCAAGCGACGTTGGCTCCCGGCTTATTGAAATATTCTGAAAGAATTCCGGTGGAAAACGGCACGGCAGTGGTCATCAGCAGCAGGAAACCATTGGCGAACAGCAACCGGGAGCTGGCTTTGTGGATCAGTTTGAACATCCCATGATGGTTGACCCACATGACCAGGATGGTGAAAAAACTGGTGACGAAGGCCACGTAGGATGGCCACTGCCGCCCGAGGGCTTCGGCGAGCGCCCATTTTCCCCCAGCGCCCTCGATATGTGGAATCTGGAGATTTAGCGCCAGCAGCGTGATCGCTATTGCAAATACGCCGTCGCTGAATGCCTCCAGCCGCGCCGTTTCCTTTTCCGCTCCGTGAGTCTTATCCGCTCCCAACCCAAATCTCCTGAAGATCTGTTCCTGGCCAAAGCAGAAAGCGCGGCAGAATTGTACACCGCTCCATTTGCAGGGATAGGTAGAATAGCGGCATGCACGTCCATGCGCACGGTCACAGCCACGCCCATGGCCACGGGCAGGCCCTGCCCGGAGCGGGCGCGCTCGCCGGATCGGTCGCCGCGACGCTCGTTTTGGTGGCTGCGGAGCTTGTCGGCGGCGTCATGGGCCATTCCATCGCGCTCATCAGCGACGCCGTCCACAACCTGACCGACGTTCCTTCGCTGCTCATCGCCTGGTTGGGCATCCGCTGGGCGGGCCGCCCCACCGATGCGGAGAAGACATTTGGGTATCACCGCGCCGGAATCCTCGCCGCATTCGTGAACGCCATCATCCTGATGTTCGTCTCTGGATTTCTTTTTGTAGAGGCATGGGAGCGCTTCCGGAATCCCACCGAGGTCCATGTCGGCGTGATGATTTGGGTTTCGGTCGCGGCGCTGGCCATCAATGGCGGAATCACTCTCTCCGTGATGCGCGGCCGCCGCGACCTCAACATGCGCGCTGTCTTCATCCACAACCTGGGCGACGCGTTCTCCAACGTGGCCATCCTGGTGGGAGCGCTCGTCATCCGCGCCACCGCAGCACGATGGGTTGACCCGCTGCTTGGCGCGGGTATCGGAGTGCTTGTCCTGTGGTCGAGTATCGGCATCCTGCGCGAGGCCACACACATTCTGCTCGAGGGATTGCCTCGCGGGATGACGCTGGAGGGCGTCGCGCGGGCGATCCTTGCTACCCCCGGCGTGCAGGAAGTGCATGACATCCACATCTGGACGCTCGGCACGGACCTCCACGCGCTTTCCTGCCACGTCCGCATTCCGGACATGCACATGGAAGAGAGTGAAAAGTTGCTGCAGGAGGTCCGGCATCGCCTGGCAAGCGAATTCCACATTACGCACACCACAATTCAGTTTGAGCGCGCCGGGCTGCCAGGTCAGACGGGCTTCTACATGCCCGAACCCTTGCGGCCGTAGGGCAAGGTTTTTGGTGTTAGGCAGAAAAGCGATGAAGGAGTTGGACTATGAAAACATGCGTGTTATTGCTTTTTCTTTCCTTGAGTGCTCCCACTTTGGCCGCTCAGGCGCCGGAGGGAATCTGGCAAGGTTATGACGGAGAGTGGAAGCATGTCACCCAGCAGTTGATTGCGCTGGCCGAAGCAACGCCCGCGGAGAAATTCTCCTGGCGTCCGGCACCCGGAGTCCGCTCCACGAGCGAAGTTTATATGCACCTCGCGATCGCGAACTTCTACTTGCTCAGCGTCACTGGCCCGAAGATGCCCGGTGAATTGACCGCAAATTCGGAGAAGACTGTCACCTCGAAGGCGGAGGTGATTGCCTGGCTCAAGCGGTCACTGGAGGCGGTGAAGACTGCCCGCGCCGCGGTCACAAGCAAAGACCTGGAACGCAAGGTCAAGATCGCAGACCGCGAAGCGACTGTGGACGGCATGTATCTCCGCATCATTATTCACGCGAACGAGCACATGGGGCAGCTGATCGCGTACGCTCGGATGACCGGCGTGGCGCCGCCTTGGTCCAAGGAATAGCCAGGAATGAATGTCCGGATGTCGGCCCGTCGGGCTAATCCTTGTCTAGCCGCCTAATGGGAAGGTGACCTGCCAGGGGCTCATTCCCTCGCTTCCAACCCCCGCCCCAATGTGCTATAAACTTCGGGCCGTGATAAACGGGGAAGGGAAAGCGCCGGTGGCCGTTTCTGTGGAAACGGCACAGGGAAATGAGTCGGCACCAGTTCACGCTTCCCAGTATTGCCCGGTGTGCTCCGAGAGGTTGGCCCCGCGCAAGTGCAAGTTGATCTGCACCGTCTGCGGCTATTACATGTCCTGTTCGGATTACTACTGAAAGTGCATTAAACGCGGCAAACGGGTTCCAGCCGGAAAAATCAGGAACATTCTGCCGGAAGCCGGAGTCCAATCTACCCAGCAAATTAACCGGCATCGCGAGGAGGTCTGAAAGTGGCACTGAAGATTACGCAGCGGGAAATGGATGGCGTCGGGGTGATGGCCCTGGAAGGGCGCATTGTGCTCGGCGAAGAAAGCAACGCATTGCGCGAAGCGGTGAAGGCCCACCTGGCCAAGGGCGAAAAGAAGCTCGTCCTGAATATGGATAATGTCACTTACATTGACAGCGCGGGGCTCGGCACACTTGTCGCCTCACACCACAGCGCGAAGTCACAAGGCGCCGGGCTGCGGCTCAGCAATCTTGGCTCGAAGTTTCAGGAAGTCCTTCAGGTCACCAAGCTGCTGACCGTGTTCGACGTTTACGATTCCGAAGCGGCCGCCATCCGCAGCTTCAGCAAGTAATCGCGCAGGATTCTTCAGTGCGGCGCGCTCCGGAGGTATTTCGGGAGCGTGCCGCGCTTTCGCGCGTGTACGAGCCCGCCTGAATTTCTTTGATTATTCCCCGACGCGATAAATCGTTACGCCGCTCAACATCTTCGGATAGAAGTCAGTGGATTTCTGCGGCAGCACTTCTCCAGCCAGAGCCATCTCCATCACTTGTTGCACGCGCACGGGGTTCAACAGGAAGCACACTTGCGCGCGGCCTTCGCTGACGGCGCGCATCGCCGCCGCGGCTTCGCGCTCGTAGCGCGTGTTTTGTTCCTGCCGCACGGACTCCGCCGTAATCCCCAGACCCTTTTCCAGGACAAAATTGTGAAGCAGCACCACGTCCAGCTCGCGTTGCTTTGGCGATGCATTCGGGAGCGCCGCGGCCAAATCCGCGCCGGCGCGTAGCGTGAGCAAATCCAGCTTGTCGCCACCGGCGTAAGCGCCGATCACGCGGCCCTTCCTGCCCGCGGCGGCAAGTTCATCGCGGCCGGCCGCGGCCATCTGCGGGATTTCGCCCGCAAGCGTTACCGGGCGCACGTCAAATATCTCCGCAAGGCGCGGGCGCAGATCCGCGTAATCGAATTTCGCGAGTCCCGCGACCACGCGGTGCGTCGGCAGGATGGTCAGCCCCTCACTGTGCGAATTCACGAGGGTCATCATCACTTTTTCATAGGGCGCATCGATATTCGACGTCCCATGTTCGGCGCGCTGTTCGTTGCGGTAGGCCAGCGCGGTTTCGTAGCGGTGGTGCCCATCGGCGATCACGAGTTTCGTCTCCGCCATCGCTGTTTGCAGCGCGCGAATTTCCTCCGGCTGCGTGATGCGCCAGATGTAGTGCACCACTCCGAATTCGTCGCGCACATCCATGGTGGGCGGCAGGCTCGCCGCGCGGTCGAGCAGCGCGTCCACACCGCGCGCGGGATCCTCGTAGAGCATGAAGAGTTGCCCGGTGTGCGCGCGCGTGTGTCGAAGGAGTTCCAGCCGGTCAGCCTTTGGGCCCGCGAGCGTCTGCTCGTGGCGGAAGACAACTCCCGCGGAGTAATCCTCGATACGCCCCAGCGCGATCAGCCCTTTGCGCACGTTCCGTGTCGAAGTCCCCGGAACCTCATACTCCTGAAAATAGGCGTAGAACCCCGGCGCGGGGTCCTGCACAAGAATCTTCGCTCGAATCCACTCGTCCAATGCCGCGGCTGCGCGCGTGTACACGTTGTCGGCGGGCGAATCGTTGGGGCGCGTCAGTCTTTTTTCAACAGTGATGAGGTTGTAAGGGCTTGTCGCCGCGTAGCGCTGCTGCATCTCCGGCGTAATCTTGTCGTAGGGTTGCGTCAACACCCGCGCGGGATCGGTCTTCGACGGGTTGTAGCGGTAGGCGCGAAAAGGAAAGAGTTGGGCCATCCGGTTCTCTCGCCGGGCTCCATGAAGCGGGGACATTCTAGCAGGCCGGCGAAATCCGCGCCCGTTTGTGCGCGACGCCGGTGGCTTCGCTACAATGGAGTCACACGGTCAATGGAAGGGGCCCGGTGAACAAGGCAATTCATGGAGTGCGCGTGCTGGTCTTTGATCTGGATGGCACGTTGATCGATTCAAAACTGGACCTCGCGCTGGCCGTGAACGCCACACTGGAATGGATGGGCCGGGCACCCATCGCACACGACCTCATTTCCAGTTACGTCGGCGATGGCGCCTCCGTTCTGATTCAACGGGCGCTGGGGGAAGATGCTCCGGAGTCCGAATGCCGCCGCGCGCTCGAGCACTTCCTGCACTACTACCG
>JBGOTC010000038.1:0-14981 GCA_041476305.1 Terriglobia bacterium | reverse complement strand
TCACCCGTTGTTCCCGGCGTCGGTGTCCTCTCGCCCGTCGTTCCCGGTTGGCGCTCGCCGGTGGTCCCCGGAGTCGTGGTGGTGCAGGGGCAGGTCTTGCACACGGCGGCTGATGCGCGCGCGCAAATCACTTTGTAGGCTTCCACCCAGGCCTCGGCCCACGAATAGGCCCAGGCGTTTGACCAGGAATAGACCCAGGTCTCGGCATCAATGGAGGCTTCTTTCGCGGCCTGATCCGCGGCTTTCCTGAAGGCGAAGTCCCAGGCAGTTTGCCCGCTCTGCGCGTTCTTCAGGGCGTTCGCGAAAACTGTTTTCATGGTGGACATCTGCTCGCGCGCGAGGAGCAGCCAGATTTTCTTGAGGTTCGGCATCGGCGCGCCGGGCTTGGTCCACCAGGCGACGACCAGTGGGATCTGCGCGTGGTCCTTGAGCTTCACGCGCCACACAGCGGCGTAACTATCAGCGACGGCCTGCGCGAATGCCTTGGAGGCGGCGGAGGCGAGAGCTACACCTCCCGCGGAAGCCTGGGATTGCGCCCAGGCGTTTGCAAAAGCGGCTGCATAGGCGTCGGCCCACGCGTAGGCATAGGCGTTCGCGAAGGCTGATGCGCCCGCATCCGCCCAGGCGGCGGCGAACGCGGCTGCGGCAGCATCGGCGCAAGCGCCGGCGCGCGCAATGGCGCAATCGCCGGAGACTCCCGCGGCGGCCCAAGCCGAGGCGTTGGCCTGAACTCTGGCGAGAGCTTCCGCGCCGGTGGCGGCCCAGGCGCGGGAGGAGGATTCACTCCAGGCCACGGAGAAGGAATCTTCCCAACTGGTGGCGAACGCGCCGGCGAGGGCAAATCCGAAAGCCCAGGCATAGACTCCGGCCTTCGCCGAAGCATTGGCCTGCGCGGTCGCCGTCACCGCGGCGTTCACTTTCGCTTTGGCGCAGAGCCAGGGGTAATAGAGGAACCAAACGTTGGCCCATTCGTCGGCGTAAGCGGCGCTGAATTTTTCCGCCCAGGGTTCGGCGGGTCCGTTCATGTGCGGCGCGGCGCGCCAGGCCTGCTCCCAGGAGGATTTTCCGGCCATGACGGCCATTCCAAACCAATCAACTCTGCAGCAGTCTCCGTTCGCATCGGGCTTCAGCGCGGCGCCGGCGGATTTCCACGTTGCAATCCACGCCTGCGTCCAAGAAGCCGCCCATGCGGAGGCCGCGCCCAGCGGCGCGCCGGCATCGCGATTGGCGCGGGCCAGTGCGGCGCGCGCGGCTTCGCTCGCAGCGTCGTCCCAGATCTGGCGGCAATTCATCATTTGCATGGGCATGGGATTCTGCGCCCGCACCGCAATGGGAAGGAAAATGGCGCCAATGAAAATAAGCGCGGCGAATGCCGCGCGGCTTGCCCGACCATGCATGAGTTTTCTCATTTCAACCCTCAATGGACAAAGATTTCGAGTTCGGAACCGCAGCTATTTTTTCGGTTTCTTATCCGGTGAAACATTCGACCAACGCAAAGCGGGATTCTTCGCCGAGCCCTTCTCCTCCGGGTGGACGCCCGACCAATCGGGCGCGCCGGGACGCACGGTCAGGAAGATGTGGAGGTCCTTGTAGTCTTGCCTGCAGGTGGGCTCCGTCTTGCAAGTCATGCAGCGGACAGTGAGTTTGGCCTCGTAGCTTCCCGGCTTCATGTGGTGAGTATCAAACTCGACAGGAACAATGTGTTGCGAGCGCGGCGGCACCTGGAAGGAGGCTTCGCCCAAGAGATTCAAGAACGGGAGATGGTCCGGCTGGATCTGAAACTGGTGCGGACGCTGGCAATCATTGTTCGCGGTCACCGTGCTCCTGGTGAGGTCATTGGCCGCCACCTCGACATGCCAGTCAGACGAGTTGGCCGTTTGCTGCGCGGCGGCGAATGAGATGCCGAAGAAAAGTACGGCGAAGAACAATGCGCCAGAGGGGAATCGAGTAGCGCTGGGAGCGCTCATAATCCCTCCAAGGAATTATTGCGCGGATGATAGGGCGCGAAACCAGCGAAGTCAACGAGATTCAGCCACGGACCAGCGACTCTCCGCGAGGCGGGCCAAGCCGCTTCGCAACTCGCTCCGATGAGAGGCTATTCATTTGGCGATGCTGAGTGGGCATTCAGCGACCCGCGGCGCAGGGCGCGTTCTTTCATCAGGGCAAAGAAAACCGGCACGAGAATCAGGACATGGATCGTTGAAGTGATCATGCCGCCGACAATCGGTGCGGCGATGGGCTTCATGACATCCGAACCAATTCCGCTGGCCCAGAGGATGGGGATAAGGCTGGCCAGCACAGCCGTCACGGTCATTAACTTTGGCCGCAAGCGCTGCACCGCGCCTTCGATGACCGCGGCTTCGATATCTTCGTGCTTGAGAGGATGACCCGCGGCGAGGCGCTTGTCGAGGGCTTCATGGAGATAGACCACCATGACGACGCCGGTCTCGACGGCGATGCCAAACAATGCGATGTAACCCACCCAGACGGCGACGCTGAAGTTGTAACCCAGCCACCATTGAAGGATTAGTCCGCCGGTCATGGCGTAGAAAGTGGGGAAGATGAGGACGGCGGCCTCCGTGATGGAGTGAAATACCAAATACAGGAGGAGAAAAATAACGAAGAAAACGATGGGCACGATGAACGTCAACCGTGCCTTGGCGCGAAGCTCGAATTCATACTCACCGGACCACTTGTAAGTGTACCCGGGGGCCAGCTTCAGATTGGCGCGGAGCAATTGATTGGCTTTGGTGACGAAGCCGCCATAGTCCTTTGTGGCCAGGTCCAGATAGACGTAGCCGGTCAGCAGGCCCTCTTCATCGCGGATCATGGCCGGGCCACGGCTGAAATAGACCCTGGCCACTTGTGAAATGGGAATTTGCGCTCCGGTGGGCGTGGCGAGGATGACCTGTTGCAACTTTTCAATGTCATCTCGAAAATCCCGGCTGTAGCGCACGTTGATGGGATAGCGTTCGCGCCCTTCCACGTTTTCCGCGACATTCTCGCCGCCGATTCCGGACGTCACCGCGCGCTGGACATCGGCCACGGTGAGTCCATACCGTGCTGCTTCCGGACGATTGACTTCGACATTAATGTAGAAGCCTTCCGCGACGCGCTCGGCGAAAATGGACCGGAGTTCCGGGATCCCGCCGAGGACTTGTTGGAGTTGGGCGCCTGCCTGCTGAATGCCATCGACATTCGGGCCTTGGATCTTGAGACCCACGGGGGTCTTGATCCCGGTCAACTCCATGATCAACCTGTTCTGGACCGGCATCGTCCAGGTGTTCGTCAATCCCGGGAACTGAAGTTTCTCGTCCATTTCCCGTATCAGCTTTTCGTAGGTCATGCCTGCACGCCATTGGTCTTGCGGCTTGAGCATGATTGTCGTGTCGTACATGTCGAGGGGAGCGTTGTCGGTAGGGCTGTCCGACCGGCCGACGACGCCAAAGACGCTTTCGACTTCGGGAAAGGACTTGATGATGCGGTCCTGCTCCTGCAGCAGGGCAGAGGCCTGCGTGATGGAAATGCCTGGAAGCGCGGAGGGCATGTAAAGCGCGGAGCCCTCATAGAGGGGGGGCATGAACTGACTGCCGATGCGCCAGGCAAGCGGCACGGTCACAATCAAGAAAATGAGATTGAGGAAGAGTGTCAATTTCCGATGCCGGAGACAGAAACGAAGAACGGGCAGATACAAGGCCTGGGTCCATCGGGAGAAAATGTTCCTGGATTCCGGGCGGAGGTGTCCGCGGATGAAAATGATCATCAGGACGGGAACAAGGGTGATGGCAAGGATCGAAGAGAACGCCACGGAGAGTGTTTTTGTCCACGCCAGAGGGTGAAACATCCGTCCCTCCTGCGCTTCCAGAAGGAAGACAGGCAGAAAAGACACCAGAATCACCAGCAAGGAAAAGAAAATCGCAGGGCCGACCTGCTTGGCCGCGCCCATCAGGATGCGGCGTCTCTCTTTCTCCGTCAGTTGGGCGCCGGAATCCCCCGATGCAGCAATGTGTTCCGAGAGATGGCGGTAGCCGTTCTCCACCATGACGATGGCCGCGTCGATGAGCACACCTACAGCGAGAGCGAGGCCACCCAACGACATGATGTTGGAACTGACATGCAGGAAATACATGGGAATAAAAGACGCCAGAATCGCGATGGGCAGAGTCAGAATCGGAATCAGCGCGGAGCGGAAGTGGAACAAGAATGCTATGGTCACAAAACTGACGATGATGACCTCTTCGAGCAGGGTGCGTTGCAGGGAATTGATGGAGGCTTGAATTAATCCAGAACGGTCGTATCCCGAGACAATTTCCACGCCGGGGGGAAGAGACGGTTTGATTTCTGCGAGCTTTTTCTTCACTCCATCGATCACCGTGAGCGCGTTCATTCCGTAGCGCATGACGATGATCCCGCCGACGGTCTCTCCCTCGCCGTTCCATTCGGCGACACCCTGGCGGATGTCCGGGCCGAACGTCACGGTGCCCAGGTTGCGGATCAAAACCGGCGTGCCGTTTTTGGTGGCGACCGGCACGGTTTCGAGGTCCTGGAGGGAACGAAGGTAGCCGAGACCGCGAATCATGTATTGGGCTCCGCCCATTTCCAGCACGCGTCCTCCCACTTCATTGGTGCTGTTGCGAACCTGATCGATCACCGTTGAAAGTGGAATGTTGTAGGCGCGAAGTTTGTTGGGGTCGAGGTTCACCTGGTATTGGCGGACAAATCCGCCAATGGAGGCGACTTCCGCGACGCCGGGGACGGTTTCCAACTGGTAGCGGAGGTACCAGTCCTGAAGGCTGCGCAAATCGGCAAGGCTGCGCTGACGCGAATGGTCAACCAATGCGTATTCGTAAACCCAGCCTGCTCCCGTGGCATCGGGGCCGATCATCGGCGAAACATTTTT
The DNA here is from genome assembly GCA_041476305.1 of Terriglobia bacterium. Classification (GTDB taxonomy): domain Bacteria; phylum Acidobacteriota; class Terriglobia; order Acidiferrales; family UBA7541; genus DASTCZ01. The sequence continues at coordinate 10,081 of JBGOTC010000038.1, read as the reverse complement.
CGGCAGAACTCCCTGAAGTTGTTGAATGTATTCGAGGACGCGCGAGCGAGCCCAGTAGAGATCCGTCCCGTCCTCAAACACGACGAAAATGTAGGCGTCTCCAAACATGGTCTGGGCACGGACGGCCTTAACGTGTGGAGCGGCGAGCAATGTCGTGACGATGGGATAGGTGACCTGATCCTCGATGATGTTGGGAGGCTCGCCTTCCCACGGAACATGCACGATCACCTGCACATCCGAGATGTCCGGCAAGGCGTCGAGCGGAATATTTTTCAGGGACCAGATTCCGGCCAGTACAACCAAAAGCGTTCCGGTGAATACCAGGAACCGGTTGGCGGCGCACCAATCAATCACGCGGGAAATCATGATTAGTTTCCCCCTTCGGCGTTGATGCTCAACCGTTTCGTGGCGAACACAACTCCGTCCTTGACCGCCGTGACAGTGATCTGCCAGGTGCCGCCACTTTCCAGAGTGGTTTGGCCTTCGTAAACGCCGCCGCCTTTTTCGTTGAGCGTAGCGACCGCGCTCATGGCCGGCATCCCCATTTGCGGCATACCGGGCATATAACTGCGAACGGAGACTTGCGCGCCCGTGATTGGCGAGCCATCTGGTCTTGTGAGCTTCACGCGGTAAACATTTGAGCCTTTATGTGGGGTCGCCGGGTCGGTGGTGAATTCAACCTGAGAAGACACCGCGGGCGCCGGAGTGCTTGCACCGGGTGCCGGAGCCGCATTCGACGTGGGGGCGACAAACGAGCCCATGGCAGCTTGAAGCTGACTCTCTGAATCGATCAGGAAGTTTGCGGATGTGACGATGCGTTCGCCGGCTTTCAACCCCTTGAGGACGATGTACTCGCTGCCCGCCTGCGGTCCGAGTTGCACCTCACGCGGCTCCAGGTTGCCCTCGCCTTTATCCACGAAAACAATCTGGCGAGTGCCTGATTGCAAGACTCCGCTCGCGGGGATCACCAACTGGCTGCCGAGAGGCGCCTGGAACATTACATTCACGAACATGCCGGGAGAAAGCGTGAGACCGGGATTGGAGAAGATGACGCGTGCTCGCGCCGTGCGCGTGGTCATGTCCACATCCGGATAGATGAAATCAACTTTTCCTCGAAATGTCCGGCCGGGATAGGAATCAACGGTGAGAGCGGAGGGGGTGCCGACCTTGATGCGCCCCAGATCGTTCTGAAAGACCTGAGCCAGCACCCACACGGTGGAGAGGTCCGCAATGGTGTAGAGACGGGTCTCGGGCATCACATTCAAATTGGGGAGAGCATTTCGCTCCGTGACATAGCCGGAGACAGGCGAGGAAATTTCCAGTGTTTGAGCAACCTCTCCAGTGGATTCGAGGCGCGCAATTTCCTCCCTGGAGATATTCCATTGCGACAGGCGTTCCTTGGAGGATTCGAGCAGGGAGGTAACGCCTTCGGCGACGCCGGGGACAGTGCTTGTCGAAAGGTTTTTCTGATTCTGTTTTGCGAGAAGGTATTCACGCTCGGCAACGACAAGTTCGGGACTGTGGATGGTGAAGAGAGGCTGGCCCTTCCTCACGTACTGGTAAGTCGCGTCGACGAAAACCTTCTCGATGTGTCCTGAGAATCGCGTCTGAACATAGGACAGCCGGGTCTCATCGATGGCCACGGTTCCGGTGGCGCTGATTTCATCCTGCACCATTTTGCGAACCACTACACCGAATTTCACACCGATGGATTGAATGCGCTCGGCGGAAAGCTGGATGGGCACGAGGGGTGTCTCCGGCTGTGGCGCTTGTGAAGGGGGAGCGATGCCCTGCGCCGGCTGGGTGGCAAAGTTTGCCGCGGTCGATGTGGGGCTCGGCTCCGCTGCAGGCTTCCGAGTTTTCCACCAATAAACGCCCAGCACGCCGGCCAAAGCCATGTTTCCGATCAATGCGAGGATGAATGCGATTCGATACGTTTTCATGATGTTGCTCCTGGGCTGCGCGGTCACCGCAGCGACAATCCCGTGACTCCCTCGATCTGGGCCAAGGCTGCCTCGTGTTCGGAAAGCGTTTGCCAATACTCTTGTTCAAATTTGAGTACGTCGAGGAAGGAGGCCAGCAAGGCCTGAAAATCCTGGCGGTTCGATTGATAGGCGGCCAGTCCGGCTTGGAGTTCCGCGCGAGCTTGCGGAATCAACCCTTCGCGATAAATCTTGAGCAACTCCGCTGACTTTTCCGCGCTCAAGAACATTTGCCGCAACTGGAAGGCGACTTGTTGCGATTGCATTTCGAGTTCGCTGCCGGCGCGGCTCCTTTCCGCTTCGGCTTGATTCAGCGCGGGCTGCTGGCGTCGCGACTTGAAAATGGGAATTCGCACACCGAGCGTGAGCGAGTAATAGGCGCGGAATTGTGTCGGGTCGGTGCGTTGCCACATGTATTGAAGGTTGAAGTCGGGGTAAAAATCCCTCCTGGCGAGGTCCACGCGCAGCCGCTGGCTTTCCACCATTTTCTGCGCTCCGGCGATGTCCGGATTGTTGGTTTTTGCCGCGGCTAGCAATTCGTCAAAAGTGTAGAGTGGCGAGGCTTCCGCAAGTTCGGTGGTCGTGATGTCGGGGGATGTCTGCGGGCGACTGAGAAGCTGCTTGATCTCCGCTTGGACTTTCCCCTCTTCGAGCTGGGTAGTTGTGATGTCGCGCAGGAGCTTTGTGCGCTCGAGCTGCGCCTGCAACACATCCTGCTGATTCCCCATGCCGCTGCGATAACGTGCTTCGGCGGATTTTTCGATTTGTTGCAGTAATTGGCCCTCGCCCTGGAGGATGGATTCCCGTTTGGCGAGGAATCCCAGTTGGAAATAAGCCATCTTCATCCGCGTCAGAATGTCGCGGCTGACTGATTCAATCCTCTGTTGCGCCACGTTGGCATCGCTCCTGGCGATTTCTCCGCGCAGGCGCAGTTTCCCCGGGTAGGGAATGTCCTGCGACACACCGAGGCCCACATAGGCAAAATCGCTGTTGGAATAGCCGGCGAATGGCCGTGGGCTGCCGACACTCACGTGTTGCAGAACGAACTGAGGATCCGGAAGAGTCGAGACCTGGGAGGGGACTTGCTGGGCAGCCTGCCAACCGTGACGGGCGGCTTGAATTTCAGGATTATTTTGCGCAGCCTCAGCGAGAAGCTCGGCGAGCTTCGCGGGCTGCTTGGGTGTAGCCGCTTCCTGTGCGCGCGCCGAAGCGGCGGCAGCCAGGCCCAAAACAGTTGCAAGAATCAATGCGCAAGAAAACTTCATAAGATGTCCTTTCCCGTTCAGGGACGAATGCCAATGTTTCGCTCGATGGCTACCGAGAGAAGTGTTGCGAATGCTGCGCGCACGAAGAGACACACGTGCGCACCACGAGAGCTGCTCAGGAAAGGGTTAGATCAGAAATGTACAGAGAAGGGATTGAAGAGGGGGAGGTGAGTAGTCCTCTGAGAATTCGGTACCGGCTTCCCGCTCGCAGCGGGGAATCGCGGACATGCTTTCAACAATGATTGCGGGTGAAGAGGTCAGCGCAATTCCGTTTGCTTTCTGTTGGGATACAGGGATGGGGGCGTTGGAGACCGAACAACAGGATGTATCAGGAGTTGGGGAAAGCTTGGCGCCGTCGCTTTCCATATCCATCTGATCGCAGCGGGATTGTGTCTTCGGAGTGGCGCACTCGGTTGTCTTGGAGGAGAGGAGTGCGCAAGCCGAGGCAGGAACCGGCCCTAGTCCAAGCAGGCTCAACGCCAATACGAGAGCAAATGATCGCCGCATCAATTGTCAGTATAACACGCGGGTTCAAGCAACAGGTTCACATCACAGTTTGAGGCCACTTCTAGTCATGGGCTGTGATGCCCGGGATCGCGTCGTGTGACCCCGGTCACGTCGGATCAGTTGCCGCAATGCGGGAGGATTCGCTGCGTGCGTACGCATCCTCAGAAATGGAGGATCAGGCCGCCTTCCACGCGCCGGGCCGTCATCAGGTAATACTGTGCGTCGCCCAATTCGCTTTCGGCGACAGGGTCGCGCCGGTTTCCGAGGTTGGTGGCATCCACGCGCAGTTCCCAGCGCCCCTTGCGATATCCTGCCATGGCGCCGTAAGTGGCAAACCCCTCCGCCAGGGCAGTGTTGCGCTTGTTCAGAAACCGGCTGCCGGTGTAGTTGACGGTGAACCCGGCCATGAACCCGCTGGAGGGCGCATAGGTGAGGCCGAAGGCCGCGGAATGCCTCGCCGACATTTCCAGCCGGTTTCCCCCAAGCTGAGTCGGCACACCGTCGAAATCCTGGACGAAGTCGACAAACCGCGCATCGTGAAAGCTGTACGTCGCGCGGGCGATAAAGTCCCTTGGCAAATAAATAGAAGCGCCGGACTCAAACCCTTTGAACCGCGAAGTCCCGGCGTTGATCAGCGCCGGCAGTCCGCCGATCGAAACCGGTGTCACCAGGTTGGTGAAACACATCAGGAAACCGGAAGCCTCGAGTTCCACGCGGCGATTGAAAAACCGGCCCTTCAATCCGCCTTCCACACTGCGGGAATTCTCGGGCTTCAGGATCAGCTCGCCGCCTTCGGTTTCGCCGATGCCAAAATCAATGGCCGCGGGCTTGAAGGTATCGCGATAGTTCACGTAGAGGCCGAGGGAGTCCTGGTCGTGTTGCCACGCCGTATAGATCGCGCCGATGCTGCCGCTGGCACGCGTGTTGGTCTGCGTATCGAAGTCGCTGGTCCCCGCGCCGCCGTCGATGTTTCTCCGGCTCTCATGGGTGACGTTGAGCCGCACGCCGCCATCAATGCGCAGGCGTTCCCAGGGGCGCCATTCAATCGAACTGTAGAATCCCCAGAAATCGCGATGGTCGCTGATGCGGAAGTCGAGTTCGGTGTCGCCGGGAGGCGTGACGAATACCGGCATTTGGCCATTGACGGGGACCTCATAGTCAAAATCGGCTCCCCGCGCAGATCCCGTTCCGTGGATGTAGTCCGCCCCTGCCAAAAGCGTAACCGTGTGCGGGAGCTTCCAGGAAATGTGGGAGTCGGCGTAGAAATCGGTCAGGAAAATGTTTTCACGCAGCCCTCGAGCGTTGTCACCCTCCGCCTCCGGGTCTTCCAGGAATCCACGCAGACTGTATTGGCGGCTGTGGGAGACGGATGCAATGGTTGACCACAGACCTCCAGCGACGCGCCGATCGAACCCGATTGATCCCGTGACCCGGTGATCGTTGAGGTAGGCGCCTTCCGGGTTGTGATTCGCGTCCACCGGGACGTTCGGCGAAAGCACCGGCCCCTCGCGCAATCGTGGGCTCGCCGGACTCTGGTCCAGCCAGTTGAGATTGAAATTGAACCAGAATCGATTTCCATTCTCACTCTTGTGCTCCACCCTCCACACGCCATGCCCCCGGCGGAAGGAGGTGCGCGGGTCGCTGAAGCCTTCGCGCTGCGCGTCAATGGAGAGCCGGGAAGTCCAGCGGCCGGACAAGGTCACTGGAGTGGAATACGAGAAACCGCCTGTGCCAAAGCTCCCTCCTCGCAGTGAGAGGGTTCGCTCCATTGAAGCAGTGTCCTTGTGAATGATTTGAATGACCCCGACAAACGATGTCGCTCCATAGGTGACCGGCGCGGGGCCGCGCAACACTTCAATACGCTCGATGTCATTCAGGTCGAGGGAGGTGAGGGCGGGATTAAAGGCGCCGCCCCAGGGCACGCCGTCAACCACCAATAGAAACGCGTCGAATTCCTTCAAGCCCCAAAAATCCGGGACGGCGCTGGCCGGGCCGGCGTCACCACCGGGCGCGATTTCCGCACCAATGGCAAAAGCCAGCGCGCCGCGCAAATCCCGAAAACCCCGCGTCCTCAGCTCATCACCCAGGAATACCTCGATGGCAGTGGGAACCACCATGGGGTCCTCCGGCAGGCGCGTAACTGTCACTTCCGTGCGCTCGTGAATCGTGGGGAGCTTCGGCGGAGTCGTGGGATTCTGCGGCGTCGCGGGGTTCTGAGTCGCCGGAGGAGCAGAACTCTGCGCGCAGACGGCGGTGGCCGCGAGAGACAGCAGGAGCAGGACGCGCATGATCATGACGACGTGGAGCATATTCGGCGGCTGCGATTACTACCAGCCGTAGTAAGTGAGAGTCTGGCTGAATCCTCGGCGGAGGAGGGGGGTGCCTACTTGCCGAATCGAAAAGCGGATCCCAATCTCAACCGGCCGCTCGGCGATCAGAAACTCACGAAAGCAAAAATCTGGATTGCCAAGTTACATAGAATTGTAGTATCTCGTCCGCCAACAATCGTAGTGGGGCTCGGCAGACTGAAAATGGAGGTGTGCAATGGGCGGAGGATCATGGGCCTGGCCTGATGTGGACGACCTGGATAGCGCGCAGGATGCGGCGCACAAGGCGGCCTATTTTGCGTGGATCGCAGCAGGTCTGACCTTGCTTGCCCTTGTATTGTTCATCAATCCCCTCGATATCAGAATGTTTGCAATCATCATCGCGACACTTGTTGAAGCTGCGCTTTATGCAGTGTCTGGATGGCAGGTGTACAAGCTTTCGCGAGGATGGGCCGTGGCCGGCTTGGTGCTCTACACGCTGGATTTATTGGCGGTTCTGATTTACATCGGCCCGAGTATTTACGGAGGAATACGGTTCGTATTTCTGATTGGGTTCATCAACGGCGTGAGGGGAACCTTCGCGTATCACCGGCTGCGGCGGGAGGAATCGTCCCCGAGCGGCGTTCTGCAAGCATGAGGCGCCGAGTCTCGCCTCGCCGCAGGAGACTAGTTGGTTGAGGATTCGCCGCGGATGATGTCGTAGCGCTCGATAACGGCGGCGACGCCGACGCGGCTCTGGCCGTTCGAACCTTCCTCGTGGCGATCCACACGGACCACGCGGCCCTGTGCGCGGACAAGGACTTCCGTTCCCCGCGTAATTTCGGCGGGGAGCGTGAGGGTCATGTCCAACTCGGCCCCGGATTCGAGGTCCTGATCCATCATGAAATAAACGCCGCGAGTGGAGATGTCGCGTGTGCGTCCGCTGCGTGATCCGGCGGACGTGTCCACCGCATTTCGGACAGTCATTGGCAGGGACAAGTCATATCTGCGCGCTGTTCTTCTCTCGGTCATTCGTTCCCCCGGCTATTGGTGACGGGAAGGCGCACACGTCCCCATTGGGTAAGAAGGTGCAATCATCGCTCCAAAGGGGTATCGCACGCGCAGTCCCATGAGTTACATTTTCTTGCTGGTACCAAATCCCCCAAACTTGAGGCTGGACTCCGAGTTAAACATCCTGTTTTCAGTCAGATGAAATTGTCCATTTCAAATCGAGCCGTCCAATTCCGTGGCCCATTTCCCCCCGGCTTTCAGGACCAATCTTGCCTATCATACCGTTTCCCGCAATTGGGACAGCTCGGCTACCCCATCGTGTGCTCAGAAGATGCAACGTGTTGCATCTTCTAATTTTCAAGATGCCTTCCCTGCCGGAACCGGTACTGAATGCGGAGGGGCGGGAGCCGGAGTCGCCGCCGCCGGCGCGGTGGCCTGCGCGCTGCGCGAACCGCGTCCCCCGTCGAGATTGAACTGGCGCATCTTGTAGAGCAGCGCCTTGTAGCTGATGCCCAGCATTTTCGCGGCGTCTTTGCGGCACCAGTGCGTTTTTTCCAGAGCGTCGGCGATGGCTTCCATTTCCGCTTCGTCCTTCAAGCCGCGGACGAGCGCTTTGAGTCCTTGATCGCGGACCACCGGGCTTTCCGCGCGCGGTGCGGAGCGCTGGCGCGAAGCGGACATTTCAACCAACTCGCGGAGGCTGCCTTCGTCATCTTCCAGGATGACGTAACGCTTCACGAAATTCTCCAGCTCGCGCAAATTGCCGGGCCACTCATAGCGGCGCGCGGCGTCCAGCAACGGCTGGGAAGGCACCGGCGCGTCCTTGGCAAACTTCTCGCTGTACTGCTTCAGGAAATGCCGGAAGAGCATGGGGATTTCCTGGCTGCGTTCGCGCAGCGGCGGGATCTGGATGGAGAGGACATTCAAGCGGTAGTAAAGGTCCTCGCGGAACTTGCCGGACTTCATGGCTTCCTGGACTTCTACGTTGGTGGCGGCGAGGACGCGGACGTCCACTTCGATGAGCTGGCGGCCTCCGAGACGCGAATACTGATGATCCTGGAGAACGTGGAGGAGCTTGGCCTGCATGTGCGAGCTCATCTCCGCGATTTCATCCAGGAAGATGGTGCCCTTGTTGGCGATTTCAAATTTGCCGGGCTTGGAGCGCACCGCTCCGGTGAAGGCGCCCTGCTCATAGCCGAATAGTTCGGATTCCAGCAATTCGCCGGGGAGCGCGGCGCAATTTACCTTCACGAACGGCTGAGTGCGGCGAAGGGAGCGCAGGTGGATCATGCGCGCGACCACTTCCTTGCCGACTCCGCTTTCGCCGGAAATAAAGACCGGGACATCCACGGGCGCGATTTGCAGGATCTGCTGGCGGATGCGGACCATCTGCGGGCTGGCGGCGAGAAAGCTCAAGTCCTCGGTGATCTGGTCGCAGTATTCGCGAAGCGCCTGGTTTTCCTCGCGGAGCTGGCGCTTCTGCTGGCACTTGAGGAGCGCGGCGTCGAGCTCGCCCTTCTCGAAGGGCTTGGTGATGTAGTCCTGCGCGCCGAGGCGAATGGCCTCCACCACCGTGCCGACTTCGTTGGAGCAGGAAAGCATGATGATGTTCAATTGCTTCGTGATTTGCAGGAGCTGCTGCAGGGTCTCGAGGCCGCTCAATTCCGGCATGAAGACATCGAGGATGATGTAATCAGGGCGATCGCCGCCGCTGATGCGCTCGACGGCTTCCACGCCGGAGTTCAGCGTTTCGACGGTGTAGCCATCCACTTCGAGCAGCGTCTGCAGATATTTGCGGATGCTCGGTTCGTCATCAACAACCAGGATTCTTTCTTTTTGCGCCGCTGTTTGTGCCACTTTCATTTCCCTCACTTGGAAATCGATTAAGTTCTATCCAAAGGCAACAGGATGGTGAAGGTGGAGCCGCGCCCCACTTCGCTATCCACCCAGATTTTTCCGCGGTGCGCCTGCACCAGCCGCTTGGCAATGGCCAGCCCCAGTCCCATGCCCGAAGACGAACGGTCCACGCGAACAAAATCCTCGAAGATTTCCTGATGGTGCTCGGCGGAGATGCCGTGGCCGGTGTCCGCCACGGAGACCCGGATGCTGTTGGGATAGCGCATGGATTGCCTGCGGCGTTCCTGCTCCGTGGGTTCTCCGGTCGCGCGGCGCTCCCAGAAATAGGGATCGGCGATGAGAGTGACGCTTCCGCCGGCGGGCGTGTGCTTGAGAGCGTTATCGAGAAGATTTCCCACCGCCTGCTGCACCTTCTGGTAGTCAAACTTGAAAACGGGGAGGCCCGCTTCCAGTTGAATCCCGAGTTGCACCTTGCGCCGCTGGAAGGCGTCGTTCCAACGGCCGGCCAATTCGCTCAGGCAGTCGCGCATGTCGTTATCGTGCAATTGCAGGATGAGCTTGCCGCTCTCCAGCGCGGAATAATTCAAGAACATGGAGACCAGGCGGACCAACCGCTCACAACTCTCTTTCGATTCCTGCAAGATCTCGCGTTGCTTATCCGCGAGTTTTCCCAGGGAGCCGGAGAGCAACAAATCGTAATAGCCCTTGATCACCGCGAGAGGCGTTTTCAATTCGTGCGCGGCGGAAGCCAGGAACACCGTTTTCTGGCGGTTGACTTCCTGCAAGCGGAGATAAGCCGCGAGAAGGTTGCGGTAAGTAATCTCGCGCTCCTGCAAGAGGCCCTGCACCGTATGCTGCTCCGTCGCGTCAATCGAGGTTTCCTGCGGAGGCGCGTCCACCTGCACGATGAACCAATCGGGTTCCGGCAGCCACTGGATGCGCGCTTGCGCCGTGTTCCCTTGACATTCCATCTGCAAACCGACTTCGTGCTCGCCGGCTTCGATCTGTCCAATGATGACCGCGGCATCCACATGGAGAAGATGGGAGAACAAATTCAACTCACCCAGCTCCGGCAGGCCTTGCGACTCCAGGCATTGCCGGGCGCGCAAGTTGAGCATCACGACTCGTCCGGCGCGCTCCGCAACCAGGACGG
>JBGOTC010000037.1:0-15048 GCA_041476305.1 Terriglobia bacterium | reverse complement strand
TAATCGAGAATCACGAAGTGGTAGCGCGGCTTCTTGTCATTCTCCTGCGTAGCCGGCGTATTCTGTTTTGTCTTGTCTGAGATCGCTTGCCCGTCCTCCTCCTTGTGAAATATCCGCTCAAATACTTCGATGAGGCCAAGCAGCCGTACGCGCAATCCGGTCTCTTCAAAGAGTTCTCTCTTTACGCCCTCGGCGATTGTTTCGCCAAGCTCCAGCATTCCGCCCGGTATCGACCATTCGCCTTTCAAAGGCTCGCTCCCACGCCGGATCAGCAGCGCGTGTTTGTCGCGGATCACCACCGCGCCGATACCGACCATGGGGTGCTCGGGATATTCACGCTTCATCAAAAGGGATTCGCTCCCAGCGGGCCTGGCTTGTGCCCTGAGCACTTCGCCGGAAAAGGCCGTTTTCTTCTGGCCTTCGCCTCCGGTATATAATACGGCCAGCCCGTGGGGGGTGGATTTTCTTAAGGAGGGTGTGCGCCGTGGTCCACTGTCCGAAATGCGCCGTCGAGATTGATATCGACGAAGACGAAGTCGAGGAAGGCGAGATCATTACTTGTGCGGAGTGTGAGGCCGAATTAGAGGTGGTGCAGATCCACCCGGTTCACCTCAACATCATCGCCGACATGGACGATGAAGAGGACGAGGACGACGAAGAAGACGACGATGATGATGACGACGATGATGACGATGACGATGATGACGATGCGGAAGACGAAGCCGAATCAAGCGGGGACCTGACGGAAGACGAGGAAGAGGCGTGAGCTCCCTCTCCGCCCGGCCCTGCATCCCTTTCCTTGCTTCCACCATCCTACCTTGTGGAGTACCCCCATGGTCACAAGCCTGTTCGTGCTCCTGACTCTCTCCATGGTGAATGCTCCCACGGCACACATGGGGGCAGCGGCGACACCTTCAATGGGCCAGAAGCCCAGCGTGAACGATTGCATTTTGTTTGCCACAATTTTCACCGATCAGGGGCGACTTTTGCAGGGCGCCGAAGTTCGCGTTCATCCCGTGGGGAAGAAAAAGCCTAACTATCAGGCGTACTCGGATCGCCGGGGAGAATTCGCTGTGCGAGTTCCGACCGTGGGTGAATTTGAAATTGAGATCAGGGCGGAAGGGTTTGTGTCACAGTCGCGCAAGGTGACCACCATCCAAGGCCAGAAATTGGACATGGTCTTTCATATGGCGCGCCCCTCCCCTCCGGTCAAACAAAAATGAAAACTGCGCGGACACTCCTGGTCATTTTTCTCGCACTATCGGTGATTGCGGTGTCATCCGCTCAAAAGCGTGGAGCGCAACTTCGGACCGTACTTGGGTTCGTCGTGGATAAGCAGGACAGCCCGGTCGTCGCCGGCGTGGTCTTTCTGAAAAACCTGAAGACACAGTCTATCCGCACGTCACTGAGCAATGATGAGGGCAAGTACCGTTTCAGCGGCCTCGATCCCAATGTGGATTACGAAATCCATGCCGAACTGAACGGCATGACTTCATCCACGCATACGGTCTCGTCTTTCGACACCAACAAGGAAATCGTTTTCACTCTGAAACTCGATAAGAAAAAGCCGGACCAATAGGCCTGAGCGGGGCGGAATTTCTCCCCGCCCCGGCTGTACCTCTCCTAGGGTTTCTTCCGTGGAGTCACTTTTTCCGTATCTCCGGTATGGTGGTCACTGATCTGGAATCGCAGAAACTCGTAAACAGCATTGAGCGCCTCCTGATTCCTCGTTGTGATCCGCACTCTCCCGCCACGGTCCAGATTCTCGAAGCGGTAGGAGATCTCCTTTTTCAATCGCCGGAGTGTGGGCACTCCCGGTGGCACTTGATCGTGGATCAACATCGGCGCCTTGAAATCTCCTTCCGCGAACATCCCTGCGATGCGGCCGAGGTGCATGCGGATCTGGTCTCGCGTGGTTGTGTCCGCGCTGGCGTTCGCTTGCACTTCGATCGCCCCGCCATCCGGATAAAGGACAAAATGGTGCGTAGCCTTATCGTGAGGGAAACCCATCACATGATCGCCGCGCTCCTGCACGGCGGTGCCGTGATCCTGTGAATTCGTTGCAGTGATTGGGCCGCTCTGTTGTCCTGTGCTGAACAGCCCTATTGTGAGCGGAATGAGAATCAGCATATTTTGGAATTTCATTTCATGTTCCTCCTGGAGGAGGGCTTTACTGGCATTCGCTTGAGAGATTCAAGAAGTCTCGCTCTCGCCCCTTTCGGTGTTCGAGAAAGCTTCCTGTCCCATCCACGCAATACTCTTTCGAGCTCTTCGCGCAGCGCCGTCAATTCCGAAATCTCTTGCCGCACACTCTGCAGTTTTCTCCCGGCCAGAACGCGGACACGACGGCAGGGAGCTTCGCCGGCATCCCGCATACCAAGAATCTGGCTGAGTTCCGCCAGAGAGAAACCTATTGCCAGGGCGTGCCGGATCAACCTCACCCGGCCGAGAATCGCAGGGGTGAATTGCCGGTAACCGGCGCTTGTCCTTTGTGGATGTGGCAACACTCCAATCTTTTCATAATGTCGGATCGTGTCCGGACTCACGCCCGCAAGTTTTGCCAGTTCGCCAACCCGATACCCTGCATGTTCTCTCAAGCCTGTTACCCCGCCTCTCTCATGAGCGTGCACCCTGGAACCGGTTCCAGGGTCAAGCCTTTTCTTACGCAGCTTCTACCGGAGGTGATACAGATTTCACCTGTCTCGCCCAGAAGAGCGCGGCTAGGGCCAGGACGGAAGGAAAGCACACCAGGGCAAAGCGTGGCTCCACGGTCATATGCACTGAGGCGAAGAACGCTGTCCTCACGAGAACATACGCAATCAGAAAAGCGATCCCGGCTTGGCGGCGCATGAAAAACGTTCCCATTAAAGCCAACCCCAGATAACAAATGTCGATCAATGCAAACACTGCCGTCACCAGATAACTGGTCGGATTCGCCCTCCAATTTCTGCCCGGCGGCCATAAATTTGCTGAAAACGGCAGCAATTCCGTGCGGGGCGTGAACCAGATTGTCGCTGCCCGCGCATGTGGAACCCAAAGATAGGTTCTAAGTGGGCGTCGAGCGGTGCGCTCGCGTGCGAGCTCTGCAAACCCCCTGTCTGCCTCGGGCGAGATCCCGAAAGTCTTTTGCTGGCTTTCCAGGAGCTTCGCGACACGCGCGCGTTCCTCTGGCGAATCAAATGCCGCCGGGGGCATCTCATCCACATCCATCGGACCAAGATCGAGCTTGTAGAGGATCCTGTCCACTTCATCATAATGAATCAGCCAGGTGTGCGTCCAAGCGTAGAACCCGAGCGGAACAAATTCGTCGGGCATTTGAACGTAGCGCGCGGACAAGAACTGAACCTCATGCAATGAGATCCAGTTTCGCGCGGCCCAAGGCACGAGCGGGGTCAGCACCCCAGCGAGGAGCAGAGTCCCCGCTTGCCCCAGTCGCTTCCAATTACTCGGTTTGTACCACCGCGCTATCAGAACTAATCCAACTGTTGCCGCGAGAAGCGGAGTTTCCGGTCGCACCAGCGTTCCGAGGCCGACAATGAAGCCGCCCAAATACCACAGGCGCCCTGGTCGCGCTCCGCCTACCGCCGTCGCCTTCTCTCTTCGATAGGCACAGACCAATACCAGCAACGCACCCGTCGTAAAAAATGTGGCCAGCACCTCCGTCAATGCAACGGAAGTGTAATTGGCCACGAACGGGCATGTGGCTGCGAGCCATAGCGCGATGATTGCCACCCGGTTGCGCAATTCTTCAGGCGCAAGCATGGCCGCCAACAATGCGGTAATCACACATGTCACTAGGTCCACCAAGACTTGCGCGACAAGAACGGGTAAGAGTGACCATCCAAAAAAGATGGAAAGAACACCCAGGAATATCGGGTAGCCTGGCATTCGTATGTCTGAGGGCACCAGGGTGTCGCCGGGGGTGAGACCCAAAACGTGATGCTCCATCAAGTTCCGGCCCAGCTCCTGATACATGGATGTGTCGTCGTCTGAAGCACGAAAATAGATGACGAAAATGAGTCGCAGGCAGAGCCCGATCAGCAGCGCAAGGATCAGATGCTTCCGAAACTTGTTGTCACGAAGAATGATCAATGACTCCATTCAGATGTTGATCCTTGTGTCGGATTGATCGCGCATAGTCGTGGTGCCGGCGGTGAGACTCGAACTCACGACCTAGGGATTATGAGACCATTTTTGTGGCGATTTAGCGAGTGGCGGGAAGTGGCGGGAGATGACGGGAAATGGCGGGAAGTGATGGGAATTAGAGTCGTTAATTCGATCCGACTCGATATTACCGCTACATGATTTGGTTAGTTAGACGGCGTGTTTCTGACTGAAGTCACAACAAAAATAGTCACCATTTTGTGTTGCAAGTTTCTAGTACTTAGACTACATTATGCAGCGTCATGTCGCGGTCTACGGAGCAAGTTGCTCGTATAGTCGGCGTTCATAGGGTGACGCTGGAGGCTTGGCTCCGGAGCGGGAAAATCAGGCCACCTCGAATAATCCGAATAGGGTCGAAGTCATATCGATTTTGGACTGAGGCTGATGTCCTGCGCGTACAGCAGTACAAGTTGAAATTCTACCGAAAAGGACAAGGAAGAAAGAAAAAGTCCAATCAGACTTAAGCGGGCAAAGCGGAGCTACTAACTCCGCTTTGCCCTAACCAAAACAACCGGTTCCTTAACGAGGGAGGTTGCTGTGGCTACTTATCAGCCTATCCAATTCAGATTCTTCGCACAAGCTGACACGATTGCCGGATTCCTGTTCCAAGGAATCGTCCCGTGAGTGTCTTCAAGCACGGGAAGTCGTGGTGGTACAACTTCATAGTCCACAAGGTCCGCTACTGTGAACGGACCCATGCTGCTTCTCGCGCTGAAGTACAACAGCTTGAGGTTCTCCGCAAGGCGGAACTTAGGGCTTCAAACACTCCTCTCAAGAGAATCTACCGTGTTGCCACCTTTCGTCAGTTTGCTTTGGGCGATTTTGCTTCATGGTCTGCGGTGGAGCACCGTGACTGTAGCTCGACGCATGCAAGATACATGCGGAGCGTCAAGGTTCTGGTGGGGTACTTCAACGAGGAACCGCTTGCCGCCATCAATCCCGGGTACGTCGAACAGTTCAAGATCTGGCGAAGCCAACAGACAAGAAAGCACGCGAAAGATGGACACCTTGTCACCCCTGCTGCAGTGAATCGCGACTTGGCTGTGTTACGCATTCTATTCAACTATGCAATCCGGCTGGGGATTCTCGCTAAGAATCCAGTGGTCGAGGTGCGCTTTTTTCGTGAACGCAATCAATGTACCCGGGTCGTCAATGTAGAGGAGGAAAAGGCCTACCTGGAGGCTGGGACTCCCTTTCTCCGAGATATTGCAATCGTAATGTTGGAAACTGGGATGCGGCCCGGAGAAGTGTACCGGTTGCGCCGCGATGACATAAATGTAGAACTCAGAAGTGCTCACGTTCGATCGGGCAAGACTACTAATGCTTCGCGATATCTTCCACTGACAGATCGTGCGCTGGCAATCCTAGCTGTCCGAGTGACTGATTCTGCTTCCGAGTGGTTGTTTCCATCCCCATCAGATTCTGGAGTCCATATCCTGGATGTTCGCAAATCCCATGACGGTGCGATTCGGCGTGCAAGGATAGTTCCACCATTCCGGTTGTACGACCTCCGCCACACTGCGCTTACTCGCATGGCCATGGCAGGAATAGATCTTCCGACACTTAAGGAGCTTGCTGGTCACTCCCAGATCCAAATGACCATGCGATACGTGCATCCAACACCTGAGCACAAGCGTCGTGCCATCGATACTTTTGAAGGGTTCAGAAGAACCCTAACTCAGCAATCAACGATTTCTGATGGGTCATGAGACGCGGCTCAATCTCGCGCCTGCGAGGATCTGGTCTTTCGACCTCCTGGTCCCGAACCAGATGCCAATGCCTATTGAAATCTATTGATTCTTGCTGATTCTAAGTGATTGCTGTTGAAGCGTTTGCGGCGTGCTTGTTGAACTCTGTTGAATTTTGTTGAAGTTGGAGGCTTTAGTAGCTACAAAACTATCTACACTCAAGCAATCAGCCACCTCAGGGCCATTTTACATTTTGGCCAAGCACAGCTGAGGACCGACTTTGAGCGCAGGTCCACTTGCAAGGGACTCTCCTCCGGCCTGAGCCCGGGTCGCTTTCGATAACAACTCCATAACAATGTCGAACAGTGCGTTCGGTCTAGAGGCCTTGTTTGGGAAACAAGAAATCAGATTCCGGGTGGATAGTCGGCTAAATAGAATTCAGCTAGAATAGGTATTGGCGGAAGTTAGGAGAGAATGATGGCCGCCACCAGCAGAATTCCGAATAGGACTCCCTGCCTCGTTTCCGACCAGCCCAGACTTTTGACACGCAGCGGCTGGTGCCGACCAAAAAACCAATAAAACCCGCGAACCAGTGCAGGAATGAAAGCGATCATTACCAGAGCTGGCATCAATCGCCAGTGTGCCGCAGCAGCCAGCATCGGGAGCAGTAGTAACTGCCCCAGAAGAAACAATCGTCCTCGGCAAAGCTTTTCGCCGACAGTTCCGAGGCGGGCCGCATGGAGACGAAGCTGGACGAAATGAATCTGATTGCCGGCGAAGATCCAGTTAGCGGACCACAACACCCATGCACGGGCATCCAGGTGTCCAGTGGCTACGCAATAGGCTGCTGGTGCGGTGCATGTGAGACCGATTGCTCCCAGTATTTGCGCCACCATTCGCAGCTTGCGACCTAGTTTCATAAGCAACGTCTGGGCAACGAATGCAAGTACTGCGATGCCACCAAGAAGCAATAGGCTCCGGTTGCGTCCATTCCATAACAATCCGGTCAAGCAAGCAGCCGAAACTGCGCCGAGTCCGGCGGACACGATCAGCAAAGTTCGCCTTTCTGCGGGCGTTTGCACACTGATTGGAGTTCTGCCCAGCAGACTCTCCACGGGCGTGCGAATCCAAAACAAGCCGAGCGCGGCAATCGTAAGCAGAATCAAGGACCATGCCCACTGCGTCGAGGCCACTCCGACTGCAGTGCCGGTGAACAGGGGAACGAGCAGCAAGCCCCAGGCACCATGCTCGCGGGGGAGCACGAGAGCTCGAAGGCGTGACTGTCGAAACGCTTGACCGTTCGAGGAGGTGTCCGTCATGGCATGGGGTTGCCCCTCGCCAAAACTCTGTCAGCTTTCTGATTCAAGAGTATAGCTCGCTCAATTCCACGCGGACATTTTCATTGGCACTGCACTGAATTCGTTCTGTATTGGCGTGTGATCTCGAGGTCAAGACGTGTGATTGGACAGAAGAGACTCTCCAAGGAAATCAGCCACAAATCTTCCTGATGGTTGCCAAGAATCCAACCTGGGGGTGCTCCCCGAATTCACAGAGAACTCCAGATGCTGGGCTACGATGTCTCCTAGAGAACCATATCCTGCTGGGTGCAGCACGCGCCTCGAGTTCCTGATCGTTCATGCCCGAAGAAAAGCAAATGAAAATGTGGAATCACGACCGTTTTGAGTTTTGGCGAATGACAATCATGATCTTGCGCATTCATGGACCCAGAGTTCAGGGAGTAGGTCACAAACTCCTTGACACCACACCATTAATAGAGTATTTGGTCTGTTAGTATGTTATTCTCGCGATCCACTGAGTATGCGGTTCGTGCGATGACGTGCCTAGCCCGCCAAAGCCCGGGGAAGTTGACCGGCGCACGCGAGATCTCCGAAGCGGAAAAGATTCCTATACCTTTTCTTTGGAAGATTCTACAAATGCTCACGAGACGCCGGCTTGTGCGTTCGTTCAAGGGCATCCACGGGGGCTATGAGTTGAGATGCCGGGCTAGCGATATCCGCTTGAGTACGATCGTGACGGCGACCGATGGAGTCCAGTTTCGAGAAAGTTGTGTGCTCGGGTTGCCGGAATGTGACAGCCAGAATCCGTGTCCGCTGCACAACCAGTGGAAAGAGATTCGCGGGGAGATGATCCGGATGTTGGATGAGACTTCGCTGGCCGATCTGGCCCGCGTGACTCAGGCACGGCGCAGCGCGCGGCGGAGTTAGCCTTTCTTGTGAACAGTAATGGACAAGCGGCTCTAGTAGTACAGTAAGGAGGAGTTCGATGCAGGCAACCACGATTTTACGACTGGAACACGAAGCCATTCTCAAGATGCTGGACGGTCTAGATGCCGCGGCCCGCCAACTTTTATCCGGGATAGCAGTGTCGCCAACCACTCTGAGTGGTTTGCTCGAATTCTTCCAGATTTTCGCAGACCGCTGCCATCACGGCAAGGAGGAGGAGATTCTCTTTCCATTCCTGGAGCGCAAGGGCATGCCCCGGGAGGGCGGGCCGCTGTCTGTGATGCTCCACGAACATGATCTTGGCCGGAACCTTGTCCGCGAGATGGCGGCTGCGATCGCGGAGTATCCGAGTCAGTCAGATCCGGCGGGGAAGCGCTGGGCCAATGCAGCGCAACAGTATTCGGTCCTTCTGCGCGACCACATCTTGAAAGAGAACAACGTTTTATTCCTCATGGCGGAGCGCATGCTCACTCCCGAGGAGCAGGATTTGCTAGGTGTGGAATTCGAGAAGTCCGAAACAGAAAAAATGGGAGCGGGAACACACGAGCGTCTGCACGCACTAATGCACGAGATTCTATCGGAGATTGAACACACGAGGATGGCCACCTCCTAGAGTGTCATTTCAGTGATCGGAGCAACATCCGGATGGGGACCACTGCAGTATCCGACGGAAAAAGCGGAAAGGTATCGCCCCCCGCTTACAGAGTCAGAATTGCCGACGAAAGCTACTGGCGGGAACAAATCAAATGCCAATTTGCGTGTCCGGTCCATACCGATGCGCGCGGGTATGTCCGGGCTGTTGCGGAGGGCGACTACGAGCTTGCCTACCTGATCGCTCGCGGGCCCAATCCGCTTGCGTCGATCTGCGGCCGAATTTGTGGCGCCCCCTGCGAGGCCGCTTGCCGCAGAGGGTCCATTGACCAGCCCATCGCCATCCGAGCGCTGAAGCGGTTTGTCTGCGAGCGATTCGGACCTGAGGAATCGGCGGGACGTGGCGAGAATCAATTTTCCTACGTGGCGCAGGAAACTGTACCCCGCTGTTGTGAAGACCAGGACGAATTGAGGCACCTGCTCGCGTTCCTTGCCGATCACGAGTTCCCGAAACCCAAAGGTGAACGCATCGCCATCATCGGATCCGGCCCCGGGGGACTCGCAGCGGGACACGATCTGGCGCTGATGGGGTTCCGCCCGACGATTTTTGAAATGGAGCCGTACCCCGCTGGAATGCTCTACGTCGGCGTTCCCGACTATCGCCTTCCTTCCGATCTGATTCGTGCGGAAATCGAAGTCATCAAGTCCCTTGGCGTGGAAATCCGTTGCAACACGGAGGTCGGGAAGAACATCTCGTTCGCTGAACTACGTAAGGATTTTGCCGCGGTGATCATCGCTGTCGGCGCCAAGAGATCGCGTCCGCTCCCGATCCCGGGGGTTGATGCCATTGGAGTTTATGGCGGGGTCGATTTTCTGCGGGACGTTGCGCTCGGGAAACCTGTGGAGCTTGGCGCAAGGGTTGTGGTCGTCGGCGGAGGAAATGTTGCTTACGACGTGGCGCGCACCGTGCTTCGCCAGGAAGAGTACGACGTCTCGCGAACCGCCGCACGGGTCCGCGGCGTGCGCGAAGTCAACCTGACATGTCTTGAATCGCTCGAAGAAATGCCGGCGGATACCGTCGAAATCCTTGAAGGCTCTGAAGAGGGAATTGTCCGCCACAACAGCTGGGGCCCCCGAGAAATTCTAGTGCGCGAGGAGAGTGGCCGCAAGTTCGCGCGAGGGGTGCGCTTTGTGCGCTGCACTTCGGTGTACGACGAAAACAGGCGCTTCGCCCCGAGGTTTGATGAAACGGAGGAGATGATCCTGGAGTGCGACTCCGTTTTGCTTTCCGTGGGGCAATCAGCGGACCTGGGCTTCCTTGATGCCGCACGGGATGGCGTCGAAATGCGCACCCCGCAACAGATCGTCAACGATCCAGCGACCTGCGCCACATCGGCGCCAGGTATTTTTGTCGCGGGAGATATCGCATATGGTCCCAAACTGTTGATCCACGCCATTGCCAGCGGCAAGCAGGCGGCTCGTTCCGTCTACCGATATCTCACCGGCGATGAGATCGGGCAGGAGGAAATCCAATTCCACGCACCGATTGAAAACTACCACCGCGAGAAACTATACGAGCGGCGGCCGCGCCTGCACATTCCCACGCTCAACCCGCAGGAGCGCCTCCTGGATGCCAAGGCGCTGGTCGAAAAGGGATACACCGAATCGCAAGCCCGCGAGGAGGCGGGGCGCTGCCTCGATTGCGGAGTGAACACAGTCTTCGATGGGGAACGATGCATCTTGTGTGGAGGATGCGTGGACGTCTGCCCCACCGTGTGCCTGAAAATTGTCTCATTAGACCGCGTGGTGCATTCACACGAGGTCGAAACCGCAATGCAAGACCTTTTGAGCGAAGAAGCTTCGGAATCCTCCGCCATCTTGAAAGACGAAGAGCGTTGCATCCGCTGCGGTCTCTGCGCCCAGCGCTGTCCCACGACCGCAATCACCATGGAACGATTTTCATTCTCGAAGGAGTGGAAGTCATGCCTGACGTAACGGGAAAAAACCCTTCGCGTCTTGAGCCTATTGAAATTCCGCGCCGCAGCTTTCTGAGTATCGCGGCGCTGGGCAGCTTCTTCACCGCCATCGGAATGGCGCTGGCAGGGGCAGCGCGTCTGCCCGGTCCGGCAGTCCTCCCGGGTCCAGTACGCCGTTTTAAGATTGGGTTTCCTGAAGAATTCACCGTTGGGAGTGAAGCGCGATTTGAGGAAGCCAATTTCTTTGTATTTCGCGACTCGGAGGGAATCTACGCCATTTCCGGCGTGTGCACGCATCTGGGCTGCTCCGTGGCGCGCTTACCTGAAGGATATGCATGTCCCTGCCATGGTTCCCGCTTCGAATCAAAGGGTGAGGTCACGCGCGGGCCCGCGCCCCGTGCGCTGCCGTGGCTTGAAGTGGGGCGCGCCGCCGATGGGCAGCTAGTAGTCTATGCGGATAGTGAAGTGGCCAAAGGAACGCGCTTCCGGGTTTAGGAGGGAAAATGGCCCCGGCAGATCAATCCGTCGCACCCAGCGCCTCGCGGGAATTTCTCGCCAACCTTCGACACCTGCCCCGGACCGTAAAAGACGCATGGTTCCGCCTGGGCCACTCTCCAGTTTCAGAACGCGAAGAGTCGCAGGCTACATTCCACAACCTGTTCCTGCACATCCACAGTGTGCGTGTGCACGTGCGCAGCCTGGCGCCCCGTCTCACAATGGGACTGGGCATTATTTCCGTATCGAGTTTCATCATTCTCTGTATCAGCGGCGTTTTGTTGATGGTTTATTACAAACCCTCCACAACACTGGCCTACGATTCCATCAAGGACCTGCATTATGTCGTCTTCACTGGCAGGTTCATCCGCAATATCCACCGCTGGAGCGCACACGTCATGGTGGCAGCGGTGTTCCTGCACATGGCCCGAGTCTTTTACACCGCCAGCTACAAGAAGCCGCGCGAGTTCAACTGGTTGGTGGGTCTTGGGCTGCTCGTGCTTACCCTGGCGCTGAGTTTCACCGGCTACCTGCTGCCCTATGACCAACTGGCCTACTGGGCCATCACCATCGGTTCGAATATCGCGAACTCCCCTCGCGAACTGACCGACGCGGTTGGAGTTACGCCCTGGTTTAATCCAGGCGGGTCCCAACGGCGGCTCCTGTTGGGTGCGGACTACGTCGGTGAAGATGCGCTCATCCGATTCTACGTCTTGCACGTCTTCATCTTGCCCACGATTCTCATCACCCTCCTGGGTGTGCACTTCTGGCGAGTTCGCAAAGACGGTGGCCTTGCACGTCCCGAAGATCCCATGGGCGGCACAGCGGAATGGGGAGGCAAATTACACAAGGTCTTCGAGCCATTGAAGACGAAGACCTATGGATTGATGGCTGTCGTGAAGGGGCGCAGGGCCACTGTCAATCGCGGTCCGGAAAATACACTGATGAGCTGGCCCCACCTGTTCTGGGCGGAGCTAGCCGTTTTCATGTTGACGGTCGCGATTGTCCTAATCCTTGCATTTCATTTCGATGCGCCTTTGAAGGAGTTGGCCAATCCATTGGTACCTGAGAATCCCGCCAAGGCGCCCTGGTATTTCCTGGGTCTGCAGGAACTCGTTTCCTACTCCGCCTTCATGGGCGGTCTGATCATCCCGATGATCGCCTGGATTGGATTGGCGCTCATTCCGTTCCTCGATCAGCAGCCCGGGGGTGAGGGTGTGTGGTTCGGTTCTAAAGGCGAAAAGCTCGTAGCCCTCCAATCGTTCTTCTTCGGGCTCGTTGCAGTAGTTGGCTTGCTCGCATTCACGGTCAATTTCGGATGGTTGCGGAGTTGGTTCCCTTCCATCCACCAGCTTTGGATCATCTTCATCAATCCCGGGTCGATCCTGGTCCTCCTCTACATGGCATGGTCGCTCTGGGTTCTGAAACGCCGGAATTCTATCCGCCATGCAGCGGTCGCGCTATTTACCTGCTTCCTGGTTGGGTTCAGTGTCCTGACCTATTTCGCCACGGTTCATCGCGGCCCGAACTGGATCTTTTACTGGTGGCCTTCGCAGTGGCCGATGCATTAGGAGTTCGATGATGAACGATCCATCGCGAAAGTATCGTTGGCTCTTGTTGGGAATGAGCCTGCTCACCATCGGCTATCTCATCGCGGCTGCGGTTCGCGAGAACTTCCTGGGCGAGTGGTACCGGGTTCAACAGGAATTCCGGACAATTCTCGAGGCCAAGGCCACGGACGAGCGCGGGAAAGCCATCGCGCGAGATTTCCGGATTGAACTTAAACAGGTCAGCGTCCCTCGATTGAAAGTAGTGGACCGCTGCGTATCGTGCCACAACGGCATCGACGATCCCCGCATGACCACCGTGCCCGCACCTCACGCGGTTCATCCCGGGGAAATCCTGAAATACCATCCTGTGGATCGTTTTGGCTGCACGATTTGCCATCAGGGGCAAGGAGCGGCAACGTCCCTGCATGACGCCATGGGAGTGGATGTTGCCTGGGACTACCCGCTGCTGGATCGAAACCTGACAGAGGCCTCCTGCCTGGCTTGCCACGATGTGGAAAAACTCCCGCAACAGCAGGTCGCGCTCGTACTGGAAGGCAAGAAACTCTATCAGGAGAAAAGTTGCGGGGCTTGCCATCGACTCAACGGGCGTGGCGGAACGCTTGGCCCGGCGCTCGACAATGAAGGCGCAAAAACCAAGCATCAACTAATCCTAACGAACCTGGCGCCTCCCCATACCACTTGGAATTGGCATCAGGCTCACTTTCGTGATCCTGGTGGGATCGTTCCCGGCAGCCAAATGAAGAATCCCGGTCTCTCCGCGCAGCAAATTCTTGCGCTTACGGTCTTCATGCTGGCGCAGCGCCTGAGGGATGTGCCGGAAAGTTATCTCGCTCCTGACAAGTTGGAAGAAAAAGTCCGCAGACTGCATCCCCAACCGGAGAACGGCGAGCAGGTCTATCATCAATACTGTTTCGCTTGCCATGATGAGGGTAGCTACGGCCGGTGGGACAAAACATTCAATCGGTTTATTCCGGCGATTCGTGGCACATCCCTGCAGGCCACCGCCACTCGCGCCTACTTGGAGGTCCAGGTTGCGCAGGGCCGCCCGGGAACGCAGATGCCGGCATGGGGAAAGCAGGCCGGTGGGCTTCAACAAGCGGAAATTGAATCACTCCTGAATTATCTCCAACCTTCGAATGGGAATCGGCCACTGAAATTGGTTTCCCACGCCCCCCAGGTCCCGCCGCGCGGGGACTCCAATCGTGGCGCAGCGCTCTTCATCGCTTACTGCGCCGGCTGCCACGGGATTGCCGGCCTACACGGTATCGCGCCGGAAATCGGGAACTCCGTATTTCAGCAGGCCGCTTCGGACGAATTCATCGTAGCCACCATTCGCAATGGCAGGAAAGGCACGGCCATGCCGAGTTTCCAGCCACAAGTCCCAGGAGCGCTCGCATTCAGCGACACCGACCTCGGCGACCTGCTTGCCTTTGTTCGCGAATTGGGCCGGCACCAAACCGGCACCTCAGGCGCCCCGTCGCAAAGCTCTCAATCAACTCCTTCTCGAAGTAACGAGGCTCCACGATGAGCAAAAAGGAAGATACGCCAAGATCATCCCGCGGAAAAAACCACAAGTTCTCGCGCCGCGGATTTCTCTATGCAGCGGCGGTGAGTTCCGCCGCCCTGGCGCTCCCCGGCTGCCGGAATGGCGAGAAGCCAATCCTGACGACTCTCGCGGGCGACTTCGATCCGCTCCGCACTTACCCGTACCGCGGCTGGGAGGACTTCTATCGCAAGATGTGGACATGGGACAAAGTGGTGCGCTCGACTCATTCGGCAAATTGCACGGGTTCCTGCTCCTGGAATGTTTATGTCCGCAATGGAGTGATCGTTCGGGAAGAACAGGCCTCCGATTACCCGCGTATTAGTGAGGACCTTCCCGACTATAACCCGCGCGGCTGCCAGAAGGGCGGCTGCTTCACCGAATACGTCTATAGCCCGCAGCGGCTTCGCTATCCCCTGATCCGCACTGGCGCACGCGGTGAAGGCAAATGGCGGCGGGCCACTTGGGATGAAGCGCTGAACCTGATCGCTGAAAAACTGCTCGACAACATTTACAACTATGGGCCGGACACCAACGCCTTTTTCAGCGTAATTCCAGCCATGTCACCGGTGAGCTTCTGTGCAGGGTCGCGACTGGCGAATTATCTCGGTGGCGTGATGTGCTCGTTCTATGACTGGTACTGCGACCTGCCGCCGGGCCAGCCGCTTACATGGGGCGTGCAGACCGAAGCCTGCGAGTGCGCCGACTGGTTCAACGCCAAGTACATTGTGTTGTGGGGCGCCAACGTATCGCAGACCCGCATTCCCGACGCCCACT
>JBGOTC010000036.1:0-15083 GCA_041476305.1 Terriglobia bacterium | reverse complement strand
CCATCAACAGCCCGCTCCTGGAAGACAACTCCATCCAGGGCGCGCAGGGAATCCTGATTAATGTTTGCGGCTCCTCTAGCCTGTCGCTGCACGAAATCCATGAGGCGTCCTCCATCATCCAGAAGGCCGCGCACGAAAATGCCAACATTATTTTCGGCGCGGTACTGGATGAAGCGATGAAGGAGTCCGTGAAAATCACCGTCATCGCCGCCGGGTTCCGCGAGGTCGGCCGCAAGCCCACCCAGCAGAAGCCGTCCTACTTGCCGAAGACCTGGAAATCCGGGCGCGAGCAGCACCCCGACAACATCCTGCGGGAGGCTCACCGCCCGCAAACGGAAATCATTCAGGAAGTGCAGACCGACGACCTTGAGGTCCCCACTTTCCTGCGCCGCAAAGCCCAGAGCGCGTAGCGCTTCGCGCTCAAGCTTCAGAATTGACCTTATGCCGCAAGGTGTTCGGATCTCGCGGAGCATCGTTCGCCAAATGCTCGCGGAATCGCGGCGCAATCAAGCCGAGGAATGCTGCGGTCTCCTCGCCGGGCGTGGTGGAGTAATCTCAGCGATTTTTCCGGCTGCAAATGTGCTCGCCAGCGCGACCGCCTACGAAATCGCTCCGGCGGACCTTTTCATTCTGCTCAAGAAGATGCGAGCGGAAGGACTGGATTTGCTCGGCATCTACCACTCGCATCCGGCAAGCGATAACGCGCCCTCACCCACAGACATCGAGCGCGCCTACTATCCCGACGCGGTTTATTTCATCGTCACGCCTCAGCCCAACGCAGAGAAACCAGTCCGCGCCTTCTGCATCTGCGAAGGCCATGTGACCGAGCTTGAAATTGAAGTGATTACTTAGTGGAGCCGGCGCCGGCTGATGCTTCCCAGCGCTTGGCATAAAGAGGGAACCGCTCCGTAAACTTGGCAACTTCTCCGCGCACTTTCTTCTCCACCGCGGCGTCGCCCAAATGCATCAGCACTTCCGCAATCCAATTCGCAATGGGCTCCATCTCCGCCTCGCCCATCCCGCGCGTCGTAATTGCTGGAGTGCCCATGCGGATCCCGCTCGCGGTCATCGGCGGCAGCGTGTCGAACGGGATCGCGTTCTTGTTGACGGTAATCCCCGCGCGATCCAGCGCAGGTTGCGCGTCTTTCCCCGTCAGTCCTCGCACTTGGACATCCACCAGGAATAAATGATTGTCCGTGCCTCCGCTGACAATCCGGAATCCCTGTTTTGCCATCGCCCGCGCCAGCGCGCGCGCGTTCGTCACCACGAGCTCCTGGTAGGCGCGGAACTCCGGCTGCATCGCTTCCTTCAGGCACACTGCCTTCGCCGCGATCGTATGCATCAGCGGCCCGCCCTGAATCCCGGGGAACGTCAGCTTGTCCAGTTCCTTCGCGTATTGCGCGCGGCAGAGCACCAGGCCTCCGCGCGGCCCGCGCAACGTTTTGTGCGTCGTCGTGGAAACAAAGTCGGCATGCGGCACGGGACTCGGATGCACACCCGCCGCCACCAGCCCCGCGATGTGCGCCATGTCCACAAACAGAAGCGCGCTCGCGTCCTTCGCAATCTGCGCCAGACGCGGAAAATCGAACACCCGCGAATACGCGCTCGCCCCCGCGACAATCATTTTCGGTTTGTGTTCACGCGCCAGCCGCTCCACTTCGTCGTAGTCAATCAGCTCCGTCTCGCGCGTCACCCCATACGCCACGAACTTGTACATCCGCCCGCTGAAGTTCAGCGGATGCCCATGCGTCAGGTGCCCGCCGTGTGCCAGGTTCATCCCCAACACCGTGTCGCCCGGCTGCAGCGCGGACATATATACAGAGGTGTTCGCCTGTGAACCCGAATGGGACTGCACGTTGGCGTGTTCCGCGCCGAATAACTTTTTCGCGCGGTCCATCGCCAACTGCTCCGCCTGGTCCACAAATTCGCAACCGCCGTAATACCGCTTGCCCGGGTAGCCTTCCGCGTACTTATTCGTCAGCACCGAGCCCATCGCTTCCAGCACCGCTTCCGAGACGAAATTCTCCGAAGGGATCAGCTCCAGCCCCGTCGCCTGCCGCCGCGACTCCTGTCGAATAATCTCGGCGATGTCCGGATCCACTTCCCGGAGCGCCCGGTTCATCTGTTCAGCGATTGTCTTTTGCGGAGTCACTTCTCCCGCTCCTTATCCAATTCCGTAATTTTATCAATGCGCCGCTGGTGCCGCCCTCCCGCAAACTCCGTCCCTAGAAAATCTTTCACAATTTCCAGCGCCTTCGCATCTCCCACCACTCGCCCGCCCATCGTCAACACGTTCGCGTCATTGTGCTCCCGCGACATCCGCGCCGTGTTCGCATCGTGAGCAAGCGCCGCGCGGATGCCCTCCACTTTGTTCGCCGCGATGCTCATCCCAATCCCCGTGCCGCAGACGAGGATTCCAAAGTGGTCCTCGCCGCGCGCCACGCGACCCGCCACTTGCCGAGCGTAATCCGGATAGTCCACTGACTCTTCCGACCACGTGCCCACATCCTCCACCGGGTATCCCGCCTCGAGCAGATATTTCTTGATGGTCTCTTTCACGGGGAATCCTGCGTGGTCAGCGCCCAATGCGATGCGTGGCTTTTGCGTGAATTCGGGCATCAGGTCTTCTTGTCGGAGCGCCACGCGCGATTCTATCGGATTGCCTCATTCCCGCGCAACGCCGCCAAAGCCTCCAATTCAAATTCCCACTATGTTAGACTTTTGCCTTCGCGGGACATTGGGGAGACCATAGGGTGAAGGTGCTCATCCGAATTTCAATCCTGCTCGCGCTGGGATTGTATCTTTCACTTTCAGTGGTTCCTACCCGCGCCGCCGTCTCCACTCCGCCCACTGTCATATTCGACGGCACGGCCACGCACCTCTCCGCCGCATCGCCATTCGCGCAATCTCCCGACCTCTGGGTCACGCTCGCCGACCTCACGCGCGCCACGGGATACGAAGTGAAGCAGCAGGGCGTTTGCCGCAAGGAACTCTGTTTTCCCATTCCCGGTGCGCGCAAAGCCGAATTCCTCATCAAGAAGGGCTCTGTGACCTGGTTCAACCTCAGCGCTTTCGCGCGTCTCGTCAAGCAGCCCGTCGCGCATGACGAAGCGCTCGGCGCCTGGTACTTCGGCCCGCGCCCCGACACGCAGAACAGTTTTCTCTCTTCGCTCAACGCGCCGAATTTCACACTCCCTGACATGAACGGGAAAATGCACTCCCTCTCCGACTTCCGGGGAAAGAAAGTCCTGCTCATCACCTGGGCCAGTTGGTGAGGGTGCCGCTTTGACCTGCCAGGTTGGCAGGTCTTCTACAAGGAACTCAAGGACAAGAATTTTGAAATCGTCAGCGTCGCGCAGGATACCGGCGGCGTGAAAGACGCCGGTCCGTGGATCACCAAGGCCAATCCCGAATACACCGTGCTGATTGACCAGGAGCACATCGTCACCAGGCTCTTCGGTCTGGTAAACGTTCCTACTGGGGTCTGGATTAACGAGCAGGGAAGAATTGTCCGTCCGCCGGAAGTCGCCTTCGTGGATGACCGCTTCAAATCCTTCTCACACCTGGATTCAGCCCCCTATCTCAACGCAATCCGCGATTGGGCCGCGAACGGGGAGCGCAGCCCGTTCGTCCAGAGTGAAAGGGAATTGAAGGAGCGAATGACGCCCGTCAGCGCCGACCGCCTGATGGCCGACGCTGAATTCAGTCTCGCCGTTTATCTCTACCACCAGAGCCACGCCGCGGAGGCCATTCCGCATTTCAAGGAATCGCAACGCCTTGCGCCCGACAATTGGAACTACAAGCGCCAGGCCTATCTCTTCTCCACAGATCCCGAACGCGACTACGGCACAACGTTTGCGAAAGAGGTTCAGAAGTTGAATGGCAAGCCTTATTACCCCGCGCCCGCGTTGCCGCCTGCCCCTCCCAAGCGACCCGACTAGAAATGCTTAACGCGTCACCTGTCTTCTTTTGGGCTTCTGCTTTGCCAGCTTCCTGGAATTCTCCATCGCCTTCCTTGAGAATTGGAATGCTTTGGACGCGTGCTCCATCGCTCGCTTGGAGTACTCGTGTGCTGTCATGTGATCCTGCTTTTCACGGTGAGTGGCCGCCACACGATGAGCGTGCACCGCAAGGTTGTGAAACTCGATTGCCCGTCTGATTGCATCATCTGCCATGGGATTTTCCCCCTTTGCCTTTCTGCTCGACGTTAGTCCGTTCCCGCGGCCTTGTCCACGTCCTTGCCCTTGTCACCACTGCCGCCGAAGAACTCCAATTGATTACTCCATAGTTGCGTCCGCACTGATTTTCAAAAGTGTGCAGTATTGAACAGACGTGGCAATCGCCCTGTTGATAGTTTGCCCCCCGAAGAGCAGATACACGCCCGCGGTGGATGGCGGTGGCCACACTGCCCTTGACGACTCCATCGCGTAATAAATCGGCGCGGCGGCCAGTGCTTATGACCTGGGCACTTCGGTCGCCGCGTCCGATTTTCTGGTTTGAGTCTCCTGTCCGCCCCTCAATTTCAGTTTGACCCCCACCGCTTTCTTTGATTCAATCGCCGCGTCATTCGGGATGTTGATGGGTTACCTCGCATTCCACTCAATTCAGGAGACACCATGCTTAAGAGAATCTACGCCTGTGCGTTCGTCATTTGCCTTTTGGCCGCGCTGCCCATCGTCGCGCAGGCTCCCAGCCTTTCCGACGTTTACGCGCAGATCCGCGCCGAAGAGACCAACAACTCCAAGATCATGTGGATCATTCACCAGGTTGCCGACGTGCACGGCCCCCGCGTCACCGGCACCCCCACATTGAAAGGCGCGCAGGATTGGGCCGTGAAGACTTTGACCTCCTGGGGCCTCGTCAACGCGCACCTCGAGCCCTGGACCTTTCAGCCGCCGAGCGCGGCGAAGCCCGTCCCAGGCTGGGACAATCTGGAGCTGGTCGCCGACGCCGTCGCTCCCTTTCACGGGCAGTTGATGGTCAAGCCTCTCGCATGGACTCCCAGCACGCATGGCCTTGTGACCGCCACGGTCGTCCAATTGCTGCCGCCCGGCTTGAACGCGGGAGGCGCCGGTGGCCGGGGTGGTGGTCGGGGCCCTGCCGCAGCCCCGCCTGTTGGCACGCCGCCGCCCATGCCCGCGCCCGCCCCTGCCACACCGCCGGTTCAGCCCACCAAGGCCGAGCTCGACGCCTATCTCAATACCATGAAGGCAAAAGTGCGCGGCCAAATCGTGCTCGTCGGCCGGCACGTCGAAGTCCCAGAGAACTTCACGCCCGCGCCGCTTCGCCGCACCGATGAAGAATGGGTCGCGCAGTTCGATCCCAACAATCCGAACGCTGGACGCGGAAGAGGCGGCCGTGGCCCCGCCGCGCCGCCGGACCCAAGTCGCTTGACGCCGCAGCAGGTGGCCCGCGCCGTGGACCAGTTCCTGGTGGATAACGGCGCTCTCGTCCGCATCCACGACGCCGGCCGCGCCTATGGCCTCATCATCGCCCAGCAGAACAACACCTACGATTGGACGCGGAGCATTCCCACTCTCGTGATGCGCAATGAGGACTTCGGCCGGATCACGCGCATTCTTGCCGACGGCACCCCCGTCACTCTGCGCATCAACATTGTGAACAAGATCTACCCCGCGGGCACGACCTCCTACAACGTTGTCGGCGAAATTCGCGGCTCGGACAAGGCCGACGAAATCGTCATGCTCGGCGGACACTACGATTCCTGGCACGACGCGACTGGCGCGACCGACAATGGCATCGGCTCCAGCATGATGCTCGAAGCCGTGCGCATTCTCTCGGCGCTTCACCTGCAGCCCCGTCGCACCATCCGCATCGCTCTCTGGAGCGGGGAAGAGGAGGGCCTGCTTGGTTCGCTCGCCTACGTGAAGCAGCACTTCGGCAGTTTTGAAAATCCCACTCCGGAGTTTTCAAAACTGGATTGCTACTTCAACATTGATTCCGGCACCGGCAAGCCGCGCGGCGCCGGTGTTTTCGGACCTCAGGGCGCCGCGGACATGATTCGCGACGCCATGATGCCGTTTCATGATTGGGGGTTCACCGGCGTCCGCGCATCCAACTCGCGCACGACCGGAGGCACGGACAGCACTTCATTTAACAACGCGGGCCTCCCCGGTGTTGGATTGAGTCAGGACCCGTTCGACTACAACACCTTTACTCATCACACGAATTACGACACTTACGAGCGCATCTACGAGGAGGACGTTCGCGAGGGCGCCGTCGAAATCGCCGCGGCCGTTTACGCCATCGCTATGGCCGATAAGATGCTACCGCGCTTCGCTGCAGGAGAGATGCCCGCGCCGGTTCCTGAGCCCGGCCCCGGCTCCACGGCGGTTCCGCCCCCACCGAAGCCCGCGCCCGCACGCGGCGCTCAGCCCGGTAAGACTGGAGCGCAGGGTGGCCGGAGGGGCGGCACACATTAGTCCCTCCGACGGGTAACAACGCGGTCTGATTCTGAGGAATTCTGCGCGATGGGCTGAGGCCGGCCCTCCTGCGCTTGACTTCCCGTCCCTCGGCTCATAGACTTCGGCCCGTTCCCTATCCTCGGCAATTCCCTTGGATCATTGGACCCAGCAACCCAGCACTCTCTGAGGAGGTAGAAATGGCCACAGCGAAGAAGAAGGCCGCCGTCAAGACACTGAAAAGTGAAATCACCAGAATGAAAAGCAAAATGAAGGCGGCGTTGCGCAGAGATTCTTTGACCAGCTCAAAGCGCAAGCGCGTTCGTCTGGCGATCAAGCGGCTTGATATTGCATACCGGGGCGTCATCATGGCCTTTGACGATAAGGCCTGCCTTGGGTTCGATGACGTGAACTGCGCCTTCAACGACTAGACAAGAATCCGCTCCGCCGCGCGTGTGGATTTCGTGCCCCGGGCGGCTTGCTGCCTCAGGACCCTCTCGAATGCCACCGCGAAAGCAAATCCTCTTTCGCCGCTCTCCATTTGTGGTTGCCTACTGGAAAGGCGCCCGCCTGCTCTTCCATAACTTCGCAACAGGCGCAATCCTGGCTGCCAATCCCCTCGCGGCGCAAATCCTGAGCGCGTTTGACGATTGGAGACCGGCGGAAGCGCTCAATGCCCGCTTCGCCGACTTTTCTTCCGCTTCGTTGCGCATCGCTCTCCAGCAGCTCGCGAAGAATACGCTTCTCGACCGCTCGGACCGCCCTCCGGATTTGAAATCCCGCGCCATGGACTCCTGGCGCCATTGGAATCCCGCCGGCGGTTTCTTTCATTTCTCCACCAAGGACACGCGTTTCATCACCTCGCCGCGGAAACTCATCCGCTTTTTCAGCGCTCAGCTCCGCCGCGAACCCGTCCCACAAAGCGCGAAGAGATATCCGGCTGCGCCGCGTGTGCGCCTTCCCGCCGCGCGCACCGCCGGCGAGTTTCCACAAACCCTTCTCGCTCGCCGCACCTGGCGCGATTTCGCGCGCGGCCATGTCTCCACCGATCAACTTGGCACGCTCCTCAAGTTCACAGCCGGAGTTCAGCACTGGCTCACCATTCCGCACCTGGGCCGCGCCCCGCTGAAAGTTTCGCCTTCCGGCGGCGCTCGCCATCCCACCGAGGTTTACGTCCTCGCAATGAATGTTAAGGGCGTGCCGCGCGGCATCTACCATTACAATTCCGTCTCGCATCACCTCGAGCGACTCCGCCGCGGCGCTTCGCGAAGCGAAGTCGCGCGCATCTTTCCCGGCCAGTGGTGGTACAAATCCGCCGCCGCGATATTCCTGTTCACCGCCGTCTTCCCGCGCACCCAATGGAAGTATCACGCCCCGCGCGCCTACCGCGCCGTCCTCATCGAGGCCGGTCATGTCTGCCAGACGTTTCTTCTCACTGCCACCTGGCTCGGCTTGGCCCCTTTTTGCACCATGGCGCTCGCCGACACTTACGCGGAGAAGATTCTCGGGGTGGACGGCATTACTGAATCGATTATTTACGCTGCGGGGGTGGGTATCCGTCCGGCAGGGAAGAAGTCAGCGCGTTGGCCTCGCAGGGTGGGCCGCGCCGAACCCCTCCTCGATTAAAGATGTATTTGTAGGGGCGCATCTCAGATGCGCCCTTTCAATCTCACAATTCAATTTCCACCCAGCCCCAGCCGACCCAGCAACTCCCGAAACTTCGCGTCACTTCGCAGACTGTCGAATGACGGATGGACCTTGAGGTTCATCAGCCGCCCGTTGCGTTCCTCGTAAGCCTTTTCCAACCACGCGATCGCCACCCTCTGATCGCCAAACCCGATGTGGATCAGCGCCAGGTCATACGGGCTTACATATTCCTTTCCCGCTTCCTGCGTTAGCCCCTCCAGGAGTTTCAGCGCCTCCGTCTTGTTTCCGCTGAGCGCCAGGGCATACGCCAAATCCGTCCGGTAGGCCGCTTCGTTGTTGGAGAGCCGCACCGCCTCGCGGAACGCCGCGATCGAATCCCCGTATTGTTTCTTCATCGCCAGCGCCTGCCCCAGGTACTCCTGCGCCACCGCGAATTTCGGATCCAGCGTGAGCGTGCTCCGCGCCTGCCGGATCGCTTCGTCGAAATCCCTGCCCAGGAAATGGCACCAGGCGATATTCGCGCTGATGATCGGCGACAACGGATCTAACTCCTGCGCCTTCGCCATCTCCCGCAGCGATTCCTCCTTGCGCCCCATCGCCGCCAGGTACAATCCGTAATGGTGATGGGCAGAAGCATTGCTGGGGTCCAGCTTGATGGCTTGCAGGAATTCCGCGTCCGCGCCGCGGAACTCCAACGATGACACGTGCACCCATGCCAGCGCGGAATGGGCTTCGCTCAATGAATTGTCCAGCTTCAGCGCCTTCTCCGCTGCCGCCGCGGCCTCCGCCAGCGCCTGTTTCGGAGAGAGGATTGGGTAATTCGCGAGCGACGCCCAGCTATCCGCCAATGCTGCATATGCCGGCGCGTATTTTGGATCTTTCTCGATGGCCCGGCGGAAGGTCTGGATCGATGCCGTTAGTCCCTCTTCGGTCCGTTTGTTGTATTCCGCCAGACCGCGCAAGTATTCTTCATACGCCGCGGGATTCACCGCCGGCCGCTGCCCGGAAAGTCTCGCCTGCTCCTGCTGCGTCAGGCTTGCATTCACTCCGGCTGCCACATTTCGCGCCACTTCGCTTTGCAGGGACAGGACGTCGCTCAGGTTCCGTTCGTAGTGTTGCGTCCACACCGTCTTTTCCGGCGAGGCCTGGATCAACGTCGCGGTGATCCTCACGCTATCGCCCACGCGCATCACCGACCCTTCAATGAGTGCGTCCACATGCAGCTCCCTCGCGATCTGCGGCAAGGGCTTTTCCGCGTTCCGGTAAAGCATGGTTGACGTCCGTGAAACCACACGCAAGGATCCAATTCCCGCCAGCTCCGACCGCAGCGCATCCGTCATCCCCTCCGCGAAGTATTCCTGTGACGCGTCTCCAGAATCATTTTTCAACGGAAGCACGGCCAGGGAACTGATATGCGGAGCAGGCGGTGTGAAAAACCGGCTTGGCCACCGGAGCCAAATTGCCGCCAGCAATAACACCCCCAGCGTCAAAGGAATCGCCGGCAGCCAGAACATCCAGTGGCGCATCTTCGCGCTCGGCGCCCGCTCCATTTGCCCAGCGGGTGTTCGACCCTGCGCCCATTGCCCCGGAGACGGTAGTTTTCCTGCTGATGTCGTTGTCCGTTGCAGCGCCCGCAGGTCCACCCCCAGGTCCGCGGCCGTTGCATAACGGTCCGCGGGATTCTTCTCCATCATCTTCCCCACGATTCGCGCCAGCTCCGCCGGAAGTCTCGGACTCATTTCGCCAAGCGCGGGCGGCTCTTCCTGCACGATGCGGTTTGCCACGGCGATGAAGCTCTCGCCCTGGAAGGGGTTTATTCCCGCGAGGGATTCATAAAAAACAACCCCCAGCCCGAAAATATCCGCGCGCGAATCCGAATTCTTTGCATTCAGCACCTCCGGTGCCATGTATGCCGGCGTCCCGCCAAGCCATTCACTCGACCCCATCGTCTCCACCGTGCTTTCCGTTCCGCCCGCGGCAAACCTCTTCGCCACTCCGAAATCGAGGATCTTCACCTGCCCGACGGGTGTCAGCATGATGTTCTCCGGCTTGATATCTCCGTGCACGATCCCTTTCTTCTGCGCCGCCTCAATCGCGCCGGCGCATTGGACCGCCATGACCAGAAAATCTTCCAGCGTCAAGGGACGCCTGAGCCTTCGCCGGAGGCTTTCCCCCTCCACGTACTCCATGACGAGGAAAATCTCTCCTGCTTCCTCAAATGTGTCGTAAATTGCGGCGATATTGGGATGATTCAACCCTGAGGCTAGCTCTGCTTCACGCTGCAGCCGCCCGGCGTAATGCGGATTGCTTCGCAGCTCTGGTGCCACTCGTTTCAGCGCCACCGGGCGCTTCAGTTTCGTGTCGTCCGCGCGGTAGACTTCTCCCATCCCTCCGGCGCCTAACCTCGCGCGCACCAAAAACCTTCCGATCATCTTCCCGGTCGGATCAGCGTTTTGTGCGGGCCCGGTGTGAGCTGGGTCTGGCGATGCCATCATTTTCCGTGCATCATCGCAGACTTCGGCCCCATAGGTCTACCTTGGCCCCCCCCAATCAACCTGTTTTGGGCCGAATTGCCGCCACATGCCCATCTACTCCAGGTATTGCCGACTTGAAGAATCTGTCAAAAATGGCTTGAATTTGGCTTTCCTGTAGTGGAAAATCCTGTTCAGTCAGGGGATGCGATACCCGCCCTCGCTCCTTCGGGAGGGTGTGGTTCCCGCAGACTGGTCTCAAGCACTGTGGCCGTTGTTTGAGATTCGAGTTTACCTAGGGAATTTCGGGGCTGTACGTGTTTCACTCCGGGACACCGGACAACCGACAAATTCGGAGGCGTAATGAGAAAGTTTCTGCTCGGAATTGTTGTGCTCGTTGCTCTCGTCGCTTTGGTCGCTGCTGGTCCTGCGGCTGCTGCTGACGATTCGCTGTATTCAAAGCCGCCGGCGCCTAAGGCGGTTGTCAGTACTTCCACTCTTCCGTCTCCGGCTCTTCCCGCGCCGGCCCCTTCCACCTACAGTTGGAGTGGCTGGTACGCCGGAATAAACGTAGGCTGGGGCATCGGACGGGCGGACACCACCTTCACCCCACTGCCCACTGCGGCGTCATTCGCTAACTTGCTCCCACAAACCCAGTCGCCGAATCCGGGTGGCCCACTCGGTGGCGCGCAGTTCGGCTACCAGTGTGAGCGTGGCCACGTTGTTTTCGGCGCGGTGACGGACTTCGATTGGACCGGGATGAATGGATCACTCACTGTGACCCCCATCATCCAGAATAACGGTACTCCTTTCCCGGGCGCTGGGTTCCTCCTCGCCCAGCAGGACACCAAGTGGATTGGAACGGTCCGCGGCAAGTTTGGCGTACTAGTGGCTCCTCGCTTCCTCATTTACGGAACGGGCGGGCTCGCCTATGGCCGCGTGGACTATTCCGCCAACACCGACTTCCTTCCGCCGGGCACGATTCAGTATCCCACCGCCTTCACCCGTTTGAAGCGCGGCTGGACCGGGGGTGGTGGCGCGGAATGGGCCGTCGGATCCATCATGCGCTTCGGTGGCGAGTACCTCTACTATGACCTTGGCTCAGAGGGAATTGTTGCCAACCCCGTGCCGGCCAACCCGCCGTTCCAGGTCGCGTACGATTGGCAGACCAAGGGTCACATCATCCGCGGGTTCATCAACTTGAAGTTCTAGACTCGCGCATCCCAATTGATGAAAAGCCCCGGGTTTTTTCCGGGGCTTTTTGTTTGTGTGCCGTGCTAACCGGCGGGAATTCTACGGTTGCTGCTTTGGCGGAGAGATGGTCGTCACATCTTTGATGTCGAATTTCTTGTAGTCCGCGTACCGCGTGACTTCATTCATCTTCATCCCTTTCACCAGGAAGATGCGCACCCCTACGTGCGCCTCTTCATACGTCGGCAGCCACACTTCGTTGTTGATGAACGCCTGCTCGAAAATATAATTCGTGCCTTTTTGCAGGTTGGCCAGCAAGCCCCCAGCAATCCGGAAATCATTCACGAAGTAAGCTTCCAACCGAACCACGTCGTGGGCCTTCTCGTCGATCCACACCACTCCGGCCAGCTTGCTCACCAGCCCTTCCACCATTCCATGAGGTTTGTATTCCGGGTTGGGCTCAAAATCGAATACCAGGACGTCCTGGCCGCGGAACCGTTCTCTCCGTGGGTTCACAAATTGTGAGACCCTCAGGAAGGTCTCCACGCCCACATCCTGATGTTCATCCTGCTTGCCCTCTTGCCGGGCCTTTTCTTCCTTGGCTTCCTGCTTCGCATGGCTCTTTTGTGACTCTTCAATGACCTTCGCGACTCTCTCGTTCTCCTTCTTTTGCTCCGCCTCGCTCAGGGGTTTCCCGTTCTTCTTCACCAGCGTCGAAATCTCCGAGCCGTACAGATAGAAGAATGTGTATTCCCTCACTTCCACCGTTTTCACTTTTCCCGCGTTGTCGTACTCCGTTTCCTCTTCCGTCCGGCTCCCGGAATAGTCCTCCTTGACCTTGTCGATGGCCTTCTGGTTCGCGTCGATCTCCTTGAACAGCGCCTTCATGTCCGGCAATTGCGCCTGCGACTTCTTCGGAAAATCAAAAACCCTCTCCCCGATCACGCCGTTCAACACCACCCGCGTCACATTGATCCGGTAAGCGTTGCTCCCGCGTCGTAGCTCGATGCGGTGCGGAACCTTGACGCCGTTCACCACCCTGTAGTCGTCATACGTGATCTCTTCTTCGACTCCTGCCACCGTCGCGCTCTCTTTCACAATCAAGTGCGTCTGCGCATCGAAATAGACCTGGCGCTTCAGCCCTCCCAAGAATGTAAATTCCACTTGCTGCGTGTCGCGTCCTCCTGCCTGCGCGCGCCCCACGAAAGCCACACCGACTTTCGCCTTCTTCGCGTTCAGGAAATGCAGGTTGTAATACAGGGAGGCCGCCTCCACTTGCTGCGCCTCCGCTCCTGTTAGCGTCGAAAATCCGCCCGCTGCATCCCTGCACCAAGCCGATTTTCCGTTGTAGGCGATGATCAATTGCTGCGCGCCCTCCTGGTGCTCCGCGCCGGTCTTCGCCTCCGTTCCGATATTCATCTCCGTGTAGTACCGGTTGGGCAGTTTGATGTCGAAGCTGTAGGTCCCCGATTTTCCGCCTTCATCTCCGCTGAAGGCTCCCTCGATGGACAGCGTTTGGATCCGTGAAAGCAGTTTTGATCCGCCAACCGCTTTCACATACTGGTCGACAATCTTGTTCGGGTCTTCCAGTTTGCTGGAACCCTGCGCCCGAAGCTCTTCCGCCACGCCCGCCCAGGCCACCATGCCCGCGAGCGTCCACAGCGCGAAGACTACGAACTTTCGTCGTTGGCTCATGTCTCTCCCTAAGTAGAACGTGCCAGGCTGCTGAATGTTTCACTCACTTTGGATCTTATCTTCTCTTCAATCCCTCTTGCGCCTCCTCACTCCCCTTTGAGACAATCCCTGCAAATGATAATCGGCGACCGAATCCGCCTCTACCGGGAAGAGAAGCAGCTCACCCAGCACGATATTGAAAAGCGTACCGGCCTGCTTCGCGCTTATATCTCCCGCGTCGAAAACGGGCATACCGTTCCCTCCATCGAGACCATCGAAAAGTTTGCCCGTGCCCTCGAAGTCCCCATGTACCAGCTTTTTTACGAAGGCGAAAAACCGCCCGTGCTCTCAAACCTTCCCCAGCCAAAATCCGCCAACCATATCGCATTCGGCATCGCCCGCAAGGAAGCGCGCTACCTGAAGCAGTTCCAGCGCGCCCTCGGCAAGGCCACTCCCCGCAATCGGCTTCTTCTCCTTGGCCTTGCCAAGCAATTGGCCAATCGCTCCAAGTAACGCTCTCCCGATCCGCGAATCGCTCATGATCTTATTTTCCTAACTGTGCAAAGTTGAACAGACACCGCCCCCTCGGTATCTCCATGATTCATCTTGATGGGCGGTTCGCCTCTCAAGTTGGATCCTATGAGTCCCACGCGAAGCATGAGCTGCAGTCCCAAGGCGTTCCTCCCGCTCCCGGCGCGGAATCGCCCTGACCTTGTTTTTGAAAAGCGCCAGGTCATCTACTCACAGTCAGAGGATGCGCGTCACCTGTTTTACGTTGTAATGGGCGAAGTGAAACTTACCGTCACTTCTCGAAATGGCAGGCAAGCGGTCGTGGCCATTCTCCGCGCCGGTGATTTCTTCGGCGAGGGTTGCATCGGCGATCAGAGCCACCGCAAGTCCACCGCCACCGCCATGTCACATTGCTATCTCGTCCAGATCGGCAGAGCGGCGATGCTTGCCTTGCTCCGCAGCCAGCAGGCCTTTTCCCGCTGTTTTGTCTCCTACTTGATTTCCAGGAACGGCCGCACCCAGGAAGACCTGCTGGCGCAACTCTTCGATTCCACCGAGAAGCGGCTCGCCCGCACGCTTCTCCAACTGGCGCGCTACGGCGTGAATGGCAAACTTGCGCCGGTCATCCCCCAGATGAGCCAGGAAACACTCGCCCGCATGATCGGCGCCACGCGTTCCCACGTGAACATCATCATGGCCCGTTTCAGAAAGGGCGGCCACATCGCCTATCATGGAACGCGCAAGTGGAAGGTCAACCGTTCCCTCCAGAGAATCGTCCGCGCCGCCTGACGCAATCTGCTGGTCGTTATTTTGTAGGGGCGGGTCTAAGACACGTTCTCTGTGTCCCAGTCGGTTCTACGGGACCCGCCCGCGCTCATCTGCCCATCACCGTCATCCTGAGCCCGTTTGCCGCAGAGCGGCGAGCGAAGGATCTCTCGCGGCGGTCTCTGCCGCGAGTGTTTCGCTTGATGTTCTAGGCTGTCATCCTGAGAAAGGGGCCGACCCCGGTTTCCCGCGCGCTCTCCGCGCGTCGGCCCCGCAGCGAGGGACCTGTGTGACTGCTTCGCCTCGGCCTATTTCGCAAGACACGCACGCGGTAATTTTCGCAATAGGCGTCAAGAGGTCACGACCTAAGCCCCTCCAACTCCACCAACAACTTCCTCCCCCT